>JADIMQ010000093.1 GCA_017694655.1 Candidatus Cryptobacteroides merdigallinarum | reverse complement strand
GTCTATGCGGGTAGACTTTATCCTGTCGAAAAGTATTCCCGGGGATATGTTGAACCTCGCGCTGCAGGTCTCGACGTAGACGGAGCGTTTCACGGCATCCGGTATCATGGCAACCGTATCGGCGATGTCATTTATCAGGGCTGCCTTTTTCAGGGGGTCGTCCCCGGCTTCCGCCAGCAGGATGTCGGACTTGAATCCTATGAAATCCTGCTCGTGGCTGTCCAGGAAAGCCGTCACCTCGTCGAGAGTGTGCTTCCTTGAGAAAGAATCCGGGTCATCCCCGTCCGGAAGGAGCACCACCTTGACATTGAGGCCCTCTTTCAGCACAAGGTTTATCCCGCGCAGGGCAGCCTTGATCCCGGCAGAATCCCCGTCGTATATTATAGTGACGTTTTCAGAATACTTCTTTATGAGCCTTATCTGCTCGACAGTGAGAGAAGTCCCGCTGGAGGCCACCACGTTGCGTATCCCGAGCTGGTGCATGGAAATCACGTCCAGGTAGCCTTCCACAAGGATGCACCTGTCCATCCGGACAATCTCGTTCCTCGCGAACCATATCCCGTACAGGGAACGGCTCTTGACATATATCCCGGTCTCGGGGGAGTTCACGTACTTTGCCACCGTCTTGTCCGACCTCAGGGTCCTCCCCCCGAAGGCAAGCACCCTTCCCGACGGGGAATGGATAGGGAACATGGCCCTCTCGTGGAACCGGTCCACCAGCTTGCCGTCATCCCTCCTGTAGCACAGGCCCGTGTCTACCAGGAACTCCTCCTTGTAGCCGGCCGCCCTTGCAGCCGTGGCCAGGGCAGTACGGTCAGAGGGGGCCCATCCAAGCCCGAACTTCTCTATAGTGGAATCCTCAAGGCCCCTGGACTTGAAATAGGCATAGCCGACTTTCCCTTCCGGTGTCTTCAGGCTGTCCCGGAAGAAAGAGGCCGCGAACTCGGAGACAAGCAGGAGGCTCTCACCGCGCTGCCGCTGGGCAATCTCCTCCGCAGACTCCTCCTTCTCCACTATTTCTATATGGTATTTCTTTGCAAGATACCTGAGGGCCTCTACATACGAGAGGCTCTCATGCTCCATCACGAACCCCACAGCCGTTCCGGACTTCCCGCAGCCGAAGCACTTGAAGATGCCTTTGGCCGGGGAGACATAGAACGACGGGGTCTTCTCATTGTGGAAGGGGCAGCAGGCTATAAAGTTGGCTCCCTGCCTTTTCAGGGTTATGAAATCCCCGACCACATCCACTATCTGGGCTGAATCCAGGATTTTGTCGACAGTATCCCTCGGAATCATCGTCAACGATTGTCCTTGTCGGCTTTCTCGAACTCGGCATCCTTCACATCACTGTAGTCCATGCCGTCCTTGCTCCCGCTGCCGGAGGAAGGGAACTTTATCTCATACTCACGGATGGCCCTTGCCATCTTCCAGGACGCCAGCAGTTCCGAAACGCCGTAGACCAGGATGGCTATACCGGCCACGAGGGTCAGGGTGGAAGCGGCGTCGAACGGGTTGAAAAGCAGGAGCGCACCGCCGGCCGTACATATTACCGGAAGCAGGAAGGTCCAGAACCCGAGAGGGACGAAACGGGATGCGCTCGCCATTGTGACTATCTGGAAGAGGCCGAACACCACCAGCACGATGCCGATAAGGACGATGACGAAACTTGCCACCTCCCCAGGGAAAGAGAAGAGCAGGATACCTATGAGGATGTCCACCACCGTATTGAATATAAGGAGGCCGAATCCCCCGTTCCGCCTGTTCACCACCCCGTATACGAGGGATACCGCGCCGGAAGCTATCATTATCGCCGCAATTACCTTTACAAGGAATATCAGGGAGGTTTCAGGTTTGATAACCATGATTAAACCGACCAGGATAGCCACCGCAGCCCTTATCACGCCGCTGTATCTGTTCTTGAAGCCGAAAGTGATCATACGACAAAATTTTAGAATGTACAAGGTTACAAAAATACGAATAATTTTACTAATTTCGCCCGACCATGACAGAGAATTTCAAATTATGAAGACCGACATAGAAATAGCCAGAAGCACCAGGATGCGCAAGATAACCGACGTCGCGGCCGGGATAGGGATAAGTGAGGAGGACATTGAGCCGTACGGCAAGTACATGGCAAAGATCCCGGTGGAACTCATCGACAAGAAGAGGGCCGCGGGCAGCAGCCTTGTCCTCGTGACGGCCATCACCGCCACGAAAGCCGGCATAGGGAAGACAACGGCCTCCATCGGGCTGGCCCTCGGGCTGAACAGGATAGGGAAAAAGGCCATTGTAGCACTCCGGGAACCGTCTCTCGGGCCATGTTTCGGGCTGAAGGGAGGAGCTGCCGGAGGCGGCTATGCCCAGGTGCTCCCGATGGAGAAGATAAACCTGCACTTCACCGGGGACTTCCATGCGGTGACCTCCACGCACAACATGATAGCCGCCCTGCTCGACAACTATCTCTACCAGCATCAGGCAGAGGGCTTCGCACTGAAGGAGACAGTATGGAAAAGGGTCCTGGACGTAAACGACAGGTCCCTCAGGAACATCGTGACCGGACTCGGCCCGAGGACAAACGGGATACCCCGGGAATCAGGCTTCGACATAACCCCTGCCTCCGAGATAATGGCCATTCTCTGCCTCTCGGAAAACCTGGAGGATGTCAAGAGGCGGATAGGGAACATCACCCTCGGCTACACCTTCGACGACAAGCCGTTCACTGTGAATGACCTCGGCGTGTCCGGAGCCATGGCGGCACTGATGGCGGACGCAATAAAGCCGAATCTTGTACAGACCACCGAAGGGTCGGCTGCCATAGTCCACGGAGGGCCATTCGCCAACATCGCACACGGGTGCAACTCGATAATAGCCACGCAGGAAGCCATGACATTCGGGGACTATGTCATAACCGAAGCCGGCTTCGGCGCTGACCTCGGGGCGGAAAAGTTCTTCAACATAAAGTGCAGGAAAAGCGGGCTCTGCCCTAAACTGACAGTTCTCGTTGCCACTCTCCAGGGACTGAAGATGCATGGGGACGTACCTCTCGACAGGATAAAGGAACCTGACGCCGAAGGGGTCAGGAGAGGCTTCGCCAACCTGGACAGGCACATACGCAACCTCAAGGGCTTCGGACAGACCGTCCTCGTCTGCTTCAACAAGTTCGCTTCGGACACCGCGGAGGAAATCAGGATGGTGGAGGAGCACTGCAGGGAGGCCGGGGTGTATTTCGCCGTCAACGACGCATACGCCCGCGGGGGCGAAGGGGCTGTACAGCTCGCGGAAAAAGTGGTGGAAATAATAGACAAGGACCCGTCAGGGCCCCTGAAGCTGACATATCCGGACAGTGCCGGGACAGCGGAGAAGATCACGGCCGTTGCAAAGAAGATATACGGGGCCGGCTCCGTTTCCTTCAGCACACAGAGCCTGAAGAAGATAGCGAGGATAGAGGAACTCGGCATATCCGGCTACCCTGTCTGCATAGCCAAGACCCAGTATTCCTTCTCGCAGGACCCGCAAAGGTACGGGGCCCCGGAAGGCTTTGACTTCGGGATAAAGGACATAGTGATAAATACCGGGGCCGAAATGATAGTGGCTATAGCCGGAGACATCATCAGGATGCCGGGACTGCCGAAATCGCCCCAGGCCCTGAGGATCGACATAGTGGACGGGCAGATAGACGGCTTAAGCTAGGGAGACGCGACATGGGAAGACTGTACGACAACCACAACCACAGCCAGTTCTCCTTCGACGGGAAGAAAGCCTCCGTCGAGGCTTCAGCCAGGGCAGGAAAGGCCGCCGGGCTGTCCGGGATGTGCTTCACAGACCACTGTGACTTCTTTGTGCCGGCAATGAAGGCCAGGTTCGAGCACTGCGTGCCTGAACAGTTCGACATCAGGGCCCAGCAGACGGAAATAGACAGGGTCAGGGACATCATCGGGGACTTCGATATTTTCAAGGGTGTGGAAATAGGGCTCGGCGTGAAGTCCAGGGAAAAGACAAGGAAACTCCTGGAGGAAAACGAGTTCGACCAGGTGATAGCTTCTCTCCACTATCTCGACGACACGGATCCTTTCTGGGGAGGATATTACAAGGGCAAGGACTGGAAGACAGCCTACGGGCATTATCTCGAGACCGCACTGGAAGAGATGGCCTGGCTCGGGGATTTTGACATATTCGGGCATTACGACTATGTGGCCCGGTACGCCCCCTACCAGGAATGCAGCATCCTGTACAAGGATTTCCCGGATACCCTGGACGGAATCCTGAAATATCTTGCCGAAAACGGGAAAGCCCTGGAAATCAATACCAAGACCTATCAGGAATACAACGGCAGGACTCCGGTGCTGGACAGGGACATATTCTTGAGGTTCAAGGAAATGGGAGGCGAAGCCATCAGTCTGGGCTCCGACTCCCACAATCCGGAAAGGGTCGGCGAGAATTTCCTCCGTTTCTCCGCTTTCATTGAGTCCTGCGGATTCAGGTATACGGCACATTTCAAGTCCCGCAGGCTGATAATGGAGAAAATCTGAACCGCCCTCCACGTTATTCTATATAACGGACATAATCCGGCTTCCGCGGCTTGGGTGACGGATTCTCTGCCGCATAGCCGAGTATGCAGTTCCCGATTCCCTCGTAGTTGCCTTCTATGCCCCATTCCTTCAGCAGGGCCTTGCCTTCCTCACTTTCAAAGACCTCCTTTGCCCGGTGAATCCAGCAGCTTCCGAGGCCGACAGCGTGGGCGGCGTTCAGGAGGTTCCCCATCACGAGGGCACCGTCGTAAAGGTATGTAGGGCAGTCCTTGTCAGCGAGTACAACCAGCACTACGGGCGCCCCGTAGAACGGGTCCGAGTCCGAGCCCATGACTGCGGCATTCATGCGTGAAATGCGGTCCCTTACCGCCCTGTCTGTCACGGCCACGATTACAGGGGACTGGCGGCCCATCCCTGTAGGGGCGTATGTCCCGGCTTCGGTGATCTGCCGGATAAGTTCCATCGAAGGTACACTGTCCGTGTAGGACCTGATGGCCCGGCGTGTCTTCAGATTTTCAAGTGTCTCGTTCTGTACCATTTCTGTCTTGTTCTGTGCATTGGAGCAGGCTGTCATCAACCCTGCCGCCAACGCGACCGATAAAATAAGATATTTCATATTGCCATATAGATTTGATTGTCAAAAATCTGCAGGCCGCCGTCCACAACGCCGCAACGCAACCCCCGGTGCGTCAAAACGGGCGGATTGCAAGGCGCGGGCGGGTGAGCGGGAGGGAGTTTACTCTCGTAAATGACCGACCGTGAAT
>JADIMQ010000008.1 GCA_017694655.1 Candidatus Cryptobacteroides merdigallinarum | reverse complement strand
AGAGATGCGCAGCCGTATAATCAAGGAGAAGCGCTGGGAGCTTGCCTTCGAGGAGCAGCTGTATTTCGAGGAGCTCCGGTGGGGTGTCTGGAAGGAGGACAAGTTTACAGGCAACGGGCTTTTCGAGATATGGGGAGAGCCGGTGTACAGTTACGGCTGGGGAGGTGACAAATACCTGCACTGGCCTATACCTTCCAAGGAAAAGGAAATGAATACCAATCTTGTACAGAACGAAGGCTGGAACTGATAGATCATGAGGTATTTACTGAATATATTGCTTATGGCGGCAATGTCATTATTTGCCGCCTGCGGATCTGATTTCCCGCAGGAAGGGAAATACCCTTCCGTCGGGGAAGAGGACCCTGGAGGTGACCCAGTGCCACCGGATCCCGGCCCGGACGTCCCGGGAGAGACCTGCAAGATACTTTTCATAGGGAACAGCCTTACTCTCGATGCCACTACCTTGCTTCCGGATATGCTTAACGCGGCAGGAGTGAAGAATGTCGAGATGACAAGGATATTCCACGGAGCATATACGCTGCCGCTCTACAATGACACATATTCCGATCCGGATGTGGTCTCGATGAGGACCTGGAAAGCCGGGGATGCAAGGTGGTCAGGTGACGAGACCTTTAAATATTCCCCGGAAGAGGCTGTCAAGGCTGATGACTATGATATCATCTGTATCCAGGAATATAGCGGCAACGCCTGTGCCTGGAGCTGGACACCAGAAGAGGAGGCGGCCGTGACCGGTCTCATTGGAAAGATACGGGCATCCCAGGGTGACAATGACCCGGAAATAGTATTCATGTTCTCCCATACGTTCGGCAAGGGGTATGAAAGGCTTGTTAATAATTTCGGGGATGACAATGTAAAGCAGTTCGAAGCCTGTGCCGGGATGATACGGCAACTCCTTGAAGTGACTGGCATATCAAGGGTGATATCGACGGCAGCCGTGATACAGAACCTCAGGACTACCGGCCTGAACCATGAACATGACCTCACGAGAGGTGACGGTGTTCATCTCGACTATGGCCTCGGCAGATACGCCGCAGCCTGCGTTGTATTCAAGACTTTGATAACACCTGTGAGCGGAGCCAGGATAGAGGACAATCCTTTCCGTTTTTCCGAGTATTATCCGCATAAGGCACTGTATACTACTCCTGTAACAGACGAGAATGTTCCTGTGGTTCATAAAGCGGTCGAGGCTGCCTGTGAAAAACCGCTGGAAATTACGGACATGAGTTCATACGGTTCCAGACCGGACTACCTCCATAAGGTGGACCTTGACTTTGCGGAAAAGAATGCCGATATCCCGGAAGGATGCACCTTCCCAGTCGAGTTCCCTCTGGGTAACGGGGCTGTGGACTCTTATCTGCAGCCATACTGGTCAGGATACGGCCTCTGGATATGCCCTTCCCAGGAACAGGCTTACGCAAGGTGGAAGTATGTCTCATACCCTATCGAGGATATGTTGCCTACAAGGACCTGGGCTAACGACGGAGCTATTTCTTCTGTAGCGCTCAGGGGCATCTGGACCGGGGACTATCTTGAATTCGTCATCCCTGTGGAAAGCCTTGAGGCAGGGACAACGGTCCGGTTCAAGGCCCCGTTCTATACCAGGCAGGGCCCTGTCTTCTGGATTTTCGAATGGTTCGACGAAGGCGAGTGGAAGAGCGAGATCAAAGATGTCTCCTCGTGGGACGGGAAGTTTACACAGAAAGCTTCATTCGCAATCGGGCTCGGGACTACTGTCATCACGCAGGATGCTGTCTTTTCCGGACCGGTGACGGACGGCTGTGTACGTATCCGGATACGCTGTGCGGACGGCACCGTACAGGCCGACTCCGCCACCCGTTCCGCCGTAAAGAGGGACCTCCCGAACCATACGGCTACCGACCTGAGCTCCGTATTCTATTTCTACGGTACCACACCGGAATGCGGCTCTGTATCTTTCTCGAAAATATGATAAACAATATATAGAAAATGAAAAGGACAATTGGATATGTCGCCTGCGGATTGGCCGCGGCTGCAATTTTTGCGTCCTGCGGCGGCAACGGCTCCCAGGACGGAAGTGACACGGATGTAAGAATAAGCTGGGACTACAATACGTTCACCGAGATGAATTCAGTGAATGTTTCCAATGCGGATTATGTGGAGGCCAACCTGTGCTATCCTCGTATCAAAAGGCTCAGCGACGGTTCCTTGCTCATGTCATTCATGGATATGCATTATGGTCCGAATATATATGTCCGCAGGAGCGAGGATGACGGCAGGACATGGAGTGACGCCATTCTGCTGAAGCACTGGTATAAGGCAGAATCGACGGTAGGCAAGGATGAAGTACACTATGTCAACCCGGATTTCATCGAACTTCAGGACGGCAGGGTCATGCTGGCCTACCAGTGGCGTTACCGTTACGGCTATTCCGACATCCCGAATACCAACAACAACTGCGGAGTGGAGATAATGTTTTCCGGGGACAAGGGTAAGACCTGGGGAGAGAGCCGGGAGATATACCGCGGAAGGTGCTGGGAACCTGCAATGCTCCAGCTGCCGACAGGGGAGATACAGATGTATATCACATCATCCCAGGACGTGGTTGACGGTGTTTCATACCCCCGTACAATGCTTATCCGTTCCTTCGACGGAGGAAAGACATGGCAGGGCAAGGAAATGTGCGGGATAGACGACAATGAGGCCATATCGCGTACCATAGACGACCGTTTCGCCTATGACGGGATGCCGACAGGTGTCTATCTTGACGATGACAAGGGTATAGTCGTGCCCCTGGAGGTATGGCACGGTTCGCTCGTGATGGACCAGACCCCTATAGTGGTACGGACTGACCTTGAAACCAACTGGAGATTCGACCAGAAGAAGATACTTGAAGAAGGCGGTCCCGACTTCCCGGACAAGAAGGAAGTGAACAAGGATTTCCAGGGATACGGTCCATACGGATGCAAGATAGGAACAGGCGAGGTCCTGGTCCTCAGCAACGGTACATACAAGGGAGCCGAAGGCATCTGGACATTCATAGGGGACAGGAATGCGGACAATTTCTATCATGCCACGTCGCCGTTCACTGGTTATTGGGGATCTATCGACTATATAGGCGATAACAAGGTCATTGCTTCCGGTTCAGAAAAATACAGGGACAAGGACGGGAAGATCCGGTACCGTGTCAAGGCGATGACCGGACGGCTTAATTATTCGAAGACCCTTGCCAAAGGCGGGCTCGATATGGTACCTGTCGAAGAGTTCGATACGGAGTCGAATGACTGCTGGTTCCTGGGAAAGGCTTCGGAGTCATCTGTTTTCGCTGATTTCGGATATACGGATGATTGTCTTGAGGTGGGGTCCTATGTCTTCGACAGCAATATAGTCTCCTTTACTCCGGAGAACTCCGATGCAGCGGCCATCCTTGTGTCCCGCGGCAAGCCAGGATGCTATGAGAACTGGCAGATTATTTCCAATGCTGCCGGCAAGTTCATAGTCTATAAGGAATTCACAAGGTCGTGGCACAAGGTGTACGAGGGAAAGGTGCCGGTGGATATTGTCGGGACAGTGAATTATGCTTCCGATACCGACCTCGGCTACGGGGTAAAAGTCTCCGTCCCTTGGGATGTCCTGGGAGGCAAACCTGCAAAAGGAGAGGTGCTCCGGGCACATTTACGGCATTATTACAAGGATACACCGAAGGAAAAGCCCCTCAGTCTCGTAGAGGACCAGGAAGGAGAAAACACGGATTATCCGCAGGAATGGTTAAAACTGATTTTGAGATGAGAACACATTGCATACTCCTCATGTTGTTGTCACTGGCTGTTTCACTGTCGTGCGAGAAGCGGCCGGAGGGCGGAAGCTACCCTAGTGGAGGGACCACGGTCACTCCGCCAGATCCCGGAGATGTCCCTGAAAGCAGCGACCTGGATATATGTCCGATAAGTTCCCTGAACGCAGGGGAAGCCACCGTGGATTCGCATTCAGATGCAATATCAAGGTCTTCCATAGCTTTGGATTACAGGTCGTACCGGATTCTGGGCCAGGATGTCACCGGAGTCGAGGTCTCCGTATATCCTAGGATGGCCCTGACTCCTGACGGGGAATGCCAGCTTTTCTATCATAAGAAGGAAGGCACGTCTGTCGCCGGAAACAGGATATACTGGATGACGAGCGATGACCTGATAAACTGGAAGTCCAACGGCCTTTTCACTGAAGTGTTCGATATCACGGACTCACATGGGAATCCGAACAAGCAGGGTTTTGCCGACTGTTTCCCGCTTACTCTGGACAACGGTGAAATGATAAGCATTACATCAACCCGTGCGGTCAGGACAGTGAACGGTATCAGCTACCGTGAGAACAAGGAAGATGCGGGACTCGTGATAAAGAGGTCTTCGGACAAGGGAAACACATGGTCTGCCGAATTTGAGAAAATCTATACCGGGAACAACTGGGAACCATTCCTCCTGCAGAAGTCGAACGGTGATATCCACTGCTATTTTACGGATTCGAACCAGAATCTGCCTGGAGTGTGGGACGGTGTCTACAACAATTCCGGTACGGCCCTTATCGTTTCCAGGGATAACGGGAAGACATGGAGCGCCGCCAAGCGGATAAGTGCGAAGCTGAGGGACCAGAAGGAATCCAGCTACCTTTTTACTGACCAGATGCCGACAGTCATTGAACTGTCTTCCGGAGAGCTTGTCGGGGCATTCGAGTCCGACAAGGCAAAGGGCGGGCAGGATACGGACTACCATATTTCATTTGCGTATTCCGGAACCGACGGTGAATGGGACGAGGTTTCTGCGACTGCAGGAGGACCGTCGGACCGTATCGACTACCTCTTCCAGGGGTGTGCTCCTTATCTTGTGCACTTCCCTTCCGGGGAGAATCTCGTGAGCTACAATTATGACGGCAAGTTCTGCATGAGGATGTCCACTGATGCAGAGGCGCGCAACTGGGGTGAAGAGATTACCGCATTCCCTGAAACAGGATATTTCTGGGGCGCCATGATGCCGGTAGGCACCCATCAGGTATTTGCCGCAATAGGAGGGAGCGCGAAGGGTATGCAGATCGGGCAGTTCGTGCTCAATCATGATATTACTGCCACCTCACGTACTGTAGAGGTGGATGGGGACAATAAGGAATGGGCTCATTCTGACGAGGCGTTTTTCGTCGGATCCAAGTCGCAGGCCCAGATGGCGGTCCGGTGCAGTGTGTCTCCGGACAAGGTCTACTTCATGTTCGATGTACTGGACAGCAATATATCGGTCAATGACTATGTTACAATCCTGGCGGCAGCACCCGATGCGGTGTCACTTTCTGCTCCTGCCGTACGCATAACTGCGTCTGTCGGCGGACTCAGGTCTGTGGAGACATATTCAGGTTCCGGCTGGTCGGAAGCGGCTGACGCCGATGTGGTCGTGAAGACTGCAATCGACGGTACAACGTCTACCGCAAAGGATGAGGATAACGGGTACCTGATAGAGATTGCCATAGCCAAGTCGCTGCTGCCTATAGATTCCGGGGAGATAAAGGCCGATTTCTCCCTGTTCGACATGTCTGCCGGGGAAGATTCCGTGCAACCGGCGGGAGATCCTTCCGTCTGGCCAAAGGTCAGAGGGCTATAGACAACTTAAAAAGAAAAGATCATGAACCGTATTATAATTCTTATCCTGTCAGTATTCTGTACGGCAGCCCTCTCCGGGGCGTGCCGTGAGGAACCGCACTATCCATTGCCTGTAAATCCCCCTGTGGAAGACCCGGACGGAACTGATCCTGATCCGGACGCTGACCCGGATCCCGTGCCGGCCGATGACGGAATCCTGAAAATCCTCTCTATCGGCAACAGTTTCTCGGATGATGCCCTTGGCCAGTACCTCTGGGAACTGGGGGATGCTGCCGGGGTTGACATGGTCATAGGAATCATGTACATAGGCGGCTCGTCCCTGTCCCAGCATCTTGCCAATACTGGTACGGACGCCGCATCTTACGATTACCGCAAGATTGTGGACGGCAAGTATACCTCGACACCTGACCAGCGCCTTTCCATGGCTATTGCGGATGAAGACTGGGATTATATCAGCTTCCAGGAGCAGAGCGGGCTTTCCGGAATCTATGATTCTTACGCATCTTCCCTTCCCCATCTCGTGGAATGGGCAAAGGAAAACGCCACAAACCCCGGTGTCCAGATAATCCTCCACCAGACATGGGCCTTCCCCCAGAGTTCCGGCTATTCCGGATTCGCCAATTACGGGAACGACCAGATGACCATGTTCGAGGCCATTGTCGATGCAGTGGACCGTGCCGCTGAACTTGTCGATATAGACATTATAGTCCCGGTAGGTACCGCCATACAGAACGGACGTACATCTTACCTTGGAGATACCTTCAACCGCGATGACCGTCACCTGGAGAAGACATACGGGAGATATACGGCCTCCTGTACATGGTTCGAGAAACTGACAGGCAAGGACGTGACAGTCAACACGTATCATCCGTCCACGGTCAGCGAGTATGACGCTGAAATCGCACAGCATGCGGCCCATGCAGCCGTTGCTGCCCCTGACAAGGTTACGGAACTGACGGAATACACCAGCCCGCCTGCAGTTGAAGACAATGACGAACCTCTCGTGAATCCGGTATACGTGGATATAGGGGATCCAGAAACTGACGAGCCCGGGTGGAACAATATAGTCTCTGTAGATGTCAAGAACCTGCAGCTGAAAGATTCGCAAGGCAATGACACTGGAATATTCCTCGATATTACAAAACCGTTCCGGAATGTGAACAGGTCCGGTCCGGAAACCATATCGGTCGAGGGTTGGGATATGCCGGCAAGCGCCTACGGTGATTCTTTCTACGGCCATCTCGAGACATTCCAGAATAAGGTCAGCGGTCCGGCCGAGATAACCGTCCGTTCTCTCTACAAAGGGCAGAAGTATGTATTCACGTTCTTCAGTGCCCGGGATTTCGGCAATTCAGGAACGGCGGCAGCTTCAGCCAACCACGAGACGGAATTTACTGTGACGGGGGCGGAAACCGATTCAGGGGAACACCTGCGGCTGGATGCGAGGAACAACACTGATAAAGCTGTGACGAGCCGGGCCATTGCCCCTGACGAAAACGGCAATATAGTCATAGGCATAACCGCCGGCCCTGGAAACACCCGGAAGGAAAAGATGTTTTTCCTGAATGCGATGCGTATAGAACCGGCTGCGCTGTAATGGTAACGACTGCTTGAATAATATAAACTTACATTAGGATTTTATGAAACTCAGATTCTCTTTTTTCATTGCGCTGCTCCTGCCTTGTACATCTGTACTTGCCCAGGAAGTTAAAGTATGGGAGGAAACTCTTACTTTGCCGACCTATACTGTCGATGCCCCGGAAGTCTCTCCCGTGTTCGACTGTGACTGGTCCTACCAGAGGGCAAGGCGCAGCGTCTATCCCTATGTCCTTGACGACAATATGACACGGAACAAGATAGACAAGGACTACAAGGCCGTATATCTTGAAAACAAATATATCAAGGTCTGCATATTGCCGGAAATCGGCGGCCGCCTCTTCTATGCCGTGGACAAGACAAACGGCTACGATATCTTTTATCACCAGGATGTCATAAAGCCGGCCAATGTCGGTATGCTGGGTGCATGGATAAGCGGCGGGGTCGAATGGAATGTATTCCATCACCACAGGAACACTACAAACCTGCCGGTCAATTATACGGTTACCGGGAATGAGGACGGGAGCAAGACAGTATGGATCGGCGAAACCGAGTGGAGACACCGGATGAGCTGGACTCTCGGCATGACCCTTCATCCGGACAAGTCCTATATAGAAGTGACAGGAATGATGATGAACTCTACGAGGGATGACAATTCCACCCTTTTCTGGGCCAATGTCGCAACCAAGGTAGACGAGAACTACCAGATCATCTTCCCGCAGAATACCGAGTTCGGGGTCTTCCATTCCAAGGAGAGTTTCTGCCACTGGCCGGTGACGCATGAGACCTACAATTATACTGAAGCCTACCAGAACGGGATAAAGGCCGACTGGTGGGGAGCCCATCCTGTGGGGAACTCTATCTTCATCTATGATCTCCAGGATGATTTTGTCGCCGGCTATGACCATGGGCAGGAAGCCGGGACAATAATCGTGGGCAACCATGATATCATGAAGGGCGGAAAATTCTGGTCCTGGGGCCCGTATTCAGGCTGGGATACCAATATCCTGACTGAAAATGCCGGACATTACATTGAACTCATGGCAGGGTGCTACTCGGACAACCAGCCGGACTATAACTGGAACACTCCTTACGAGGTAAAGCGTTTTACCCAGTATATGTTCGGACTCCGGGACATGAAGGGTGTCAAGAAAAGTACGGAGCGGGTGAGCCTGAACATGGAGGTCTTGCCGGACAAGGGCCGTCTCCTTGTGGGGGCCAATGCCACCGAGCACTTCGACAACGTAAAGATCCGGGTAGAGAAGGATGGCGAAGAACTCTTCTGTGTCAATACTGTGCTTGCACCGGATGCGCCATACGTGAATACGGTCAAGATAGACAAGGGTATACAGGAGAGCGAGCTGACAATGACAATCGAGGATGCTGACGGGACCCGGCTTATTTCCTATACTCCGGTGGTAATTGACGCGGACAAGCCTCTGCCGGAGCCTGTAAGGGCCCCTGCAAGGCCGGAGGATATACCGAACAATGAGGAATGCTATCTTGTGGGGCAGAGGGCTGTCCAGTTCCACAACCCGTTCCTCAACCCTCTCGACTATTTCGAGGAAGTTGTGTCCAGGGACCCGTACGACATCAGGAGCAATACTGCCCTCGGTGTTTATTACCGCAAGCATGCCGACTATGAAAAGGCAAAGATGCACCTGAGGCGGGCAATAAAGCGCCAGACGAAGGACTACACACGTCCGGGAGACTGTGAGGCAATGTATAATCTCGGCCTTATCCTCAAGGACGAGGCAATGCTGACCAGGGACCCAGAGATGCTCCATGCGGCGCTGGATACACTTTACCGCTGCGTATGGAACTATGAATACAATTCAGCGGCTAACTTCCAGCTTGCACAGATGTATGTTGCCGGAAATGATATGCGTTCCGCCAGGGAAAGGCTTGAAGAGGCGGTGGCATACAACGGGCGGAACCTGCAGGCAAGGCAGCTGATGGCTACCGTCGCCCGTCACGAAGGCAATGCCGGGTGTGCAAAGGAAATTGCGGAAGAAATTATCGGGTTCGACCCTCTCAACCTGTATGCCCTTTATGAACTGAAGAAACTCGGGATTGACTCCGGATTCGACAAGATTATCCGCAATGATGCAGAACAGTATCTGGAACTGGCGATTGCATACCATAACAACGGGTACGACGAGGAGGCCATCGAGCTTCTCGAGGCAGCCGATGCGGCAGTGGAATACCCAACAGTGAAGATCTGGCTCGGGTATCTGAAGAACGACAAGACTTATTATGACAAGGCTCTTGCCCTCGATACCAGATACTGCAACATGTTCCGTATAGAGACAATCCCTGTGCTCGAGTCTGTCATGGAGTATGCCCCGGATAACTACAAGGTATACTACTATCTCGGGAACCTGTTCTACGACAAGCAGCCTCTGAAAGGTATGGAATACTGGAAGAAGGTCATCAGCCTGAAACCGGACTTCCCGTACGCCTACCGCAATCTCGGGTTCGGTACATGGAAATACCTGAAAGACCCCAAGGCTGCATACCCGCTTTATCTCAAGGCAGTGGAACTTGACGGTACAGAAGCATTTTTCCTTGAGGAAATAGACCAGGTGGCAGAGGCGGCCCATATTGACGTGGCGGAACGCTATGAGCTTCTCAAGTCCCATCATGAAACCTGTGTCAAGAGGTTCTATCCTCTTGCGGCTGAAGTGATAACAGGTATATTCACCGGGGATTACGACCGCTGTGTCAATTTGCTCCGAACCTGTTATTTCCCTACGAGGGAGGGTGTGGCCAATTTCCATGACGTATTCGTCGACGCACTTCTTCTTGCCGGGGAAAAGAAAGTTTCCGAAGGAGAATACGAGGAGGGGACAGCACTTTTCAAGGAGGCGTTCACTTTCCCTGTAAATCATCAGGTATTCAATACGCAGCCACGTCCGAGGGATGCACAGATCTATTGGAACCTGTATCTTGCATATAAGAAGTCCGGAGCGAAATCCGCTGCGGCGAAGGCTCTCAAGGCTTGTGCTGAAGTGGACGTGATGAAGACGGACTACCGGTACTTCAAGGCTCTTGCCCTGAATGAACTCGGCCGGAAAGATGAAGCCCTTGCAATGTTCAGTGATCTCGTGGCAGCCGGGGAAGGTGCCGTGGTAGAGGATTTCGTGAATTTCTTCGGGGCTGAAGGCAATACCGGTGAGACAGTGGAGAGTATAAATACACGGGCTTACTATACTGCCGGACTCGGTTATCTCGGGATGGATATTATGGGGAAGGGGACAGGCGAAAAAGCGGAAGAGTGCTTCGCGGAGAGTGTCCGCCTGAAACCGGACAACCTGTGGTCCAATTATTTCCTCGGTAAAATGAATTTACGATGAAGCTATATTGCAGAATTATGATCCTGTGTGCTGCAGTGGCCCTCCAGGGCTCCTGCAGCACAGACAGGAGCGATGTCTCCGAGACGTCGTTCGGAGTATTGTCTACAGGGGAGGAGGTAACCTTGTACACGGTTACCAATCCTTCAGGAGCAATGCTGCAGCTCATTGACTACGGTGCCCGTATCGTAAAGATATGCGTTCCTGACAGAAACGGCGAGATAGATGATGTGGTGGTCGGTGCCGGTGATCTGGAAACCTTCGAGAACGGTCCGGAACGTTTTTTCGGGTGTGTCATAGGACGCTACGGCAACAGGATAAACCATGCGAGCTTCACGCTTGACGGTGTGAAATACTGTCTTGAGGCCAATGAAGAGTTTGAGGGGGTGCCGGTACAGTGCCACGGGGGACATGACGGCTATGACAGGAAGATGTGGGACGGGGAAGTCGTCATGGCGGACGGTATGAAAGGTGTGCGGTTCCATAGGTTGAGCCCCGACGGGGAACAGGGTTTCCCTGGAAACCTGGACTGCCATGTCACCTATTGGCTTACGGATGACAATACCGTGAGATGCGAGTATGAAGCCACTACAGACGCACCGACGGTAGTTAACCTCTCAAACCATACCTATTTCAACCTGAAAGGCAGTGGAGGCGGCTATGTGATGGATCATCTTCTGACTGTAGAGGCGGACACCGCGGTCCAGAACAATCTCCAGTATTGTCCGGACCTGCTTCTGCCCGTGGATGGTACTCCGTTCGATTTCAGGGAGCCCCACAGGGTCGACTACCGTCTGGATATGCCTAACAGGCAACTGGAGATAATGCACGGGATGTCTGCCTGCTGGGTCATCAGGGACTGGGACGGTACATTGAGAAAGGCTGCAGACCTGTATGAGCCACGTTCCGGAAGAGGTGTCGAGACCTGGACGACGGAACCGGCCCTGCTTACATTTACAGGCAGGAGCTTCACACCTGCACATATCGGGAAATACGGGCCTATCGAAAAATATGGGGCAATGCTTCTGGAGACAATCCATTTCGCCGACTCCCCGAACCAGCCCCGCTTCCCGTCCACTGTCCTGCGTCCGGGGGAAAAATACCATTCCATTACTGAATACCGCTTTTACAGCAGGTAGCAAATTGCCGGAGGCGGCGGGGAAGGGAGGCGGGAAACTTCAGGGTAAAAACAACATCTAAAGAATTTTTACTTATTTTTGCCGGTATATTCGGGATTGTTACCTTATATTCCGTTACCGGTTAATTGTTTTAATGGCGGAGGGGAGGGAGGCGGTTCCCGAATACCGGTTTTGGAACTATAACCTCTATAATATGCAGATCGTACTTCAAATCTTTACCCTCCTGGGTGCCCTGGGAATGTTCCTTTACGGAATGACCCTCATGAGCGAAGGGCTCCAGAAGGCGGCAGGAGACAAGTTGAGGTCATTCCTTGCGTCGATGACATCGACTCCGTTCAAGCAGGTGCTGACAGGGCTTTGCATCACGGCCATAATCCAGTCCTCGAGCGCTACAACGGTGATGGTCGTGAGTTTCGTGAATGCCGGGCTGCTTTCCCTGGCGAATGCAATCGGGGTGATAATGGGTGCGAACATCGGTACCACGGTGACGGCCTGGCTCATCTCCATACTCGGGTTCACGGCCGACATCTCCACTCTCTCAATCCCGCTGATGGCAGTCGGCTTCGTCTTCTTCATCTCCAAGAAAAGCAAGAACAAGAGCCTCGGGGAATTCATAATAGGCTTCGCCCTCCTTTTCCTCGGCCTCGCCTTCCTGAAAGACTCCGTACCGGACCTGAACGACAAGCCGGAGGTGCTCGCCTTCCTGCAGCAGTGGACAGGATACGGCTATGGCTCCGTCCTCATCTTCCTTCTGATAGGGACATTGCTGACCATAGTGCTCCAGTCTTCCAGTGCGACGATGGCCCTTACCCTGGTAATGGTGAATTTCGGCTGGATACCGTTCGACATAGCGGCGGCGATGGTGCTCGGGGAGAATATCGGTACCACCATAACGGCGAATATCGCCGCAGCCGTGGCCAATGTCTCGGCCAAGCGCGCGGCCAGGGCCCATACCGTGTTCAACGTCTTCGGGGTAATCTGGGTGCTGATACTCTACAGGCCGTTCCTGAACCTGATAGGTATCATAGTGGAAGCCCTCGGATATCCTAACCCGTTGACATCCAGCTTCACGGATGCTGCCCAGGGATCTCCTGAATATGCTGCCCTGCAGACTTCTGCCCTGTACGGAGTATCCATGCTCCATACCCTGTTCAACACTATCAACACCTGTATCCTTATCTGGTTCGTGCCGGTGATAGAGAAGCTTGTCACCTGGATGGTGAAGAGCCCGGAGGGGGACGAGGAGATATTCCGCCTGCAGTTCATCCAGGGCGGGCCGCTCAGCACTGCGGAGCTGTCCCTCGACGAGGCTAAACAGGAGATAGTGCATTTTGCGGAGATCTGCCACAAGGGTTTCGGGTATGTACGGCAGGCTATCAATGAAGAAGACAAGGACAAGTTCGACGAGATGAACCGTAAACTTGTTAAATACGAGGAAATTACAGACAGGGTCGAGTTCGAGATAGCCTCATACCTCAACGAGGTGTCCAAGTCAGAGATCAGCGTCGCGGCCGGTGCCCGCATCAAGGCCATGTACAAGATAATAGGGGAGATGGAGAGCCTCGGGGACTCCGGTGAGGCGATAGGGCGTATGCTCCAGCGCAAGAACATGTACAACAAGATGTTCGACGAGTCCATGCTCAGGCGCCTGAACAAGATGATGGACCTTGTGGACGGGGCGTATGTCGCCATGATAGAGAACCTGAAGAAGAAGCACTCCGAACTCGGGAACATAGCGAACGCCACCGACTGTGAAATCCAGATAAACGAGTACAGGAATGTCCTGCGGGAGGAGCATATCGTGAACCTGGAGAGCAACAGCTACAACTACCAGACAGGCGTCTTCTACATGGATATTATTTCCGAGCTCGAAAAGATAGGGGATTTCCTCATCAATATTTCCCAGGCGGAGCTGGCTGTAGGTTCGGAATGGTAAAAAAACTGGCAATATTTTCGCTTGCCGTGGCCGCTGCCCTTTCATGCGGGCAGCGGCAGGACGGCGGGTTCCATCCGAGGCCCTTCCCGCAGGCAAGTGTCCCGGCAATGGTCACGGACCGTACCGAGGCCGCCTCGTTTTTCGCGGAGCATTTCTGGGACGAGTTCACCGACACAACGCAGCTGTACTTCTGTGACTCCTCTACCGTGAACGGCGTGAAGCTCACTGATGTCGAGCAGGCTTTCGCCAACTACCTCGCTTTCCTGGGAATGGTGGACATCGGGGAGGCAAGTTCCTCCATGGCCCGGCTTTTCAGCCAGGTTTCAGCTATGGAGGCGAAGGATACAGCCTCCAATGTCTTCGAGACCATCTCGCGCCTGGCCCGGTTCTACCTGTACGACCCGAATTCCCCGTACAGGGACGAAGATATCTATTACCCTTTTGTGGACGGGCTTGCCAGCAGCGTCTTCGTCCCGGATGCGGAAAGGACGGCATACGGCTACGATGCCAGGATGTGCTCCCTGAACCGGAAGGGGACCAGGGCTGCGGACTTCGCTTTCTGCGACAAGGACGGGCGCCGCTACACCCTTTACGGGATAAAGGCGGACTATACCATACTCTTCTTCAGCAATCCAGGCTGCAAGGCCTGCAAGGAGATAATGGACGCCCTCGACTCCTACGGGAAGGTGAAGGAATATATCGGGAGCGGCAGGCTGGCCGTGCTGAACATATATATTGACGAAGACATGACGGAATGGTACAGGTATATGCCGGACTATCCTGACGACTGGTACAACGGCTATGACCCGAACTATATCATAAGGAGCGAAATACTTTATAATGTACGTGCCATACCGTCGCTCTATCTCCTCGACAGGGACAAGACGGTCCTCATGAAGGATGTGCCCCAGGAGAAGCTGTTCCAGTGGCTTTCAGGCGTGTGACGGCGGGGTATTATTTGCAATACGGAGGAAATTGTCTATCTTTGTTTGGATTGCGTGACTGCAAGAATCCCGGACAATTCAAAAATTTCACTATATGAAGATAGAGAAGACCTTATGGGGAAAGACCGGTTGCGGGAAAGATATCTGCAAGTACAGGATTACAAATGCATCCGGTGCATACGTGGAACTTTCGGAAGTCGGGGCGGGAATAGTCTCCGTCTCGGTGCCGGACAAGGACGGCAGCTTCGGGGATGTGGTGCTCGGTTATCCGGACCCCCTGAGCTATTTCGGGGACGGCCCGTGCATGGGCAAGGTGCCCGGGAGATATGCGAACAGGATTGCCCGCGGCAGGTTCACCCTGGACGGCAAGGAGTATGAGCTGCCGGTGAACAACGGCCCTAACCATCTGCACGGAGGCCCGGACGGTTTCCAGAACAAGGTCTGGGAGAGCCGTGAGAAGGATGGCGGCGTGGAGTTCATGTATTTTTCCGAAGACGGGGAGATGGGGTATCCGGGCAACCTGAAAGCCGTTGTGCGATACGAGTGGTCGGACAGCAACGAGCTTTCCCTGATACTTACCGCGGAATCCGACGCCCCTACGGTTGTCAACCTCACGAACCATGTCTATTTCAACCTCAACGGGGAGGGCAACGGGAATATCCTCGGTCATCTCCTGACGCTCAATTCCTCGGAATACCTTCCTACCGACGACACCCTGATACCTCTCGGGGACAGCGAGCCTGTGGCCGGCACCCCGATGGACTTCGTGACCGCAAAGCCGCTGGGCCGTGACATTGACAATGATTTCCCGGCCCTGAAGTACGGTAAGGGCTACGACAACTGCTGGGTGATAGACGGTAGCGGGGAGGAGTCGGTACGCTTTGCCGCCGAACTCTATGCCCCGGAGAGCGGGAGGGTGCTCCAGGTCTACACTACCCAGCCCGGAGTCCAGATATATACCGGGAACTGGCTTTCCGGCTGCCCTGCCGGCAAGTGCGGACGCAGCTACGGAGACTACGAAGGCGTGGCCATAGAGTGCCAGAAGTTCCCTGATTCCCCGAACAAGCCGGACTACCCTACCACCGTGCTCCGTCCAGGGGAAGCCTACAGGGAGGCGATAATTTTCTCCTTCGGGACAGTGGCTGCACAGGGGGGCAAGGAAGACAAGTAATCCCGAAACATTCCTGCAGATGAAACAATATCTCGACCTGCTGAAATACATCCGGGAAAACGGCACCATGAAGGATGACCGTACCGGAGTCGGGACACAGAGCATATTCGGATACCAGATGCGCTTCGACCTGGCCAAGGGCTTCCCCCTTCTCACGACCAAGAAGGTACATCTGAAATCCATTATCTACGAACTCCTGTGGTTCATTTCCGGTGACACCAACATAAAGTACCTGAAGGACCACGGGGTTTCCATCTGGGATGAATGGGCTGACGGGAACGGGGACCTCGGTCCTGTCTACGGACACCAGTGGCGCAGCTGGCCGGCCCCGGACGGCAGCACCATAGACCAGCTCTCGGGTGTGATAGACACCCTGAAGCGCAACCCGGACTCGAGGAGGATGATAGTGTCCGCCTGGAATGTGGCCGAAGTGGACAGGATGGCCCTGCCGCCCTGCCACACCCTCTTCCAGTTCTATGTGGCCGACGGGAAGCTCTCCTGCCAGCTCTACCAGCGCAGCGCGGACGTGTTTCTCGGGGTGCCGTTCAATATAGCTTCATACGCCCTGCTTACTATGATGGTGGCCCAGGTGTGCGGCTATCTCCCGGGAGAGTTCATCCATACGACGGGGGACACCCACATCTACCGGAACCATTTCGGGCAGGTGGCCCTGCAGCTTTCGCGTGAGCCGAGGCCATTGCCGGTGATGAAGATAAATCCGGATGTGAAGGATATCTTCTCGTTCAGTTACGAGGACTTCACCCTCGAGGGTTATGACCCGTGGCCTGCCATCAAGGCTCCAGTGGCCGTATAGGACCAGAGCCGGAAGACAGGTTGAATGATTCTCCCGGGAGACAAGGGACAGTGGATTATATACAGATGCAGAGATGGAGAAATGTATCATAGCGGCCGTGGCCGACAACTGGGCCATAGGCCGAGACAACGCTCTCCTGTGGCATATTTCCGAAGATATGAAATATTTCCGGAAGGTCACTTCCGGCAGTCCTGTCATCATGGGGCGCCGTACCTACGAGTCCATAGGACGTCCGCTCCCGGGCCGGAGGAACATAGTTGTTTCCCGTACTCCCGGAGAGGCTGAAGGGGTGGAAACGGCCAGCTCCCTCGACGGCGCCTTCGCCCTTGCCGCCGGGCCTTCCGGCGGGGATACGCTCCGGGGCGGGCCTGAACGCTGCTTTGTCATAGGCGGCGGGGAAATATACCGGCTGGCCATGCCGGAGACCGACAGGCTGTATATCACTCATGTACACTGCACGATAAAGGATGCGGACACCTTCTTTCCAGAGATATCCCCTGAAAAATGGAAGGAAGAGTCGCGTTCCCCACTGGGACACGACCCGGTGTCGGGCCTCGGGTTTGAATTTGTGACATATATAAGACGGACATAACATTTTATTTTCATGGAAAGAGAAAATTTCGGAAACCGGTTCGGTGTCCTGGTAGCCATGGCTGGATCGGCCATAGGCCTCGGGAACCTTTGGCGATTCCCTTATCTTGTAGGTTCATACGGGGGCGCGGCCTTCATTTTCGTCTATATCTTCTGCGTCTTCCTGCTCTGCCTGCCGATATTCATGTCGGAGGTCATAGTCGGGAGGCGGAGCCGTGCCAACGCCTACGGGGCATTCAAGAAACTTGCTCCCGGCACGAGATGGAAATGGCTCGGGGCCATTTCAGTGATAACCCCCGTGATCGTGGTCTCCTATTACAGTGTAGTAGGGGGCTGGTCGGTCGAGTATTTCCTGAAGGCCTGCACCCTGGAGTTTACCGCCGGTGTATCCCGGGCCGACATGGGGTCCATGTTCAGCAGCTTCATAACTTCAGTGTGGTCCCCGATAGTGGGACATACCATTTTCCTCCTCCTGACGGCCGCCATTGTCATATCCGGTGTCAAGAGCGGGATAGAGAAGTTCGGGAAGATAATGATGCCCCTGCTTTTTGTGCTGATAATAGTCATAGCTGCACGGGCCGCCACCCTGCCCGGGGCCGGGGAAGGGTTCAGGTATCTTTTCAGGCCCGATTTCTCCAAGATAGACGCCTCCGTATGCTCCGCCGCCCTCGGGCAGGCCTTCTTTTCCCTGTCCCTCGGGGTGGGTACCATACTGACCTACGGCTCGTATGTGAGCAAGAAGGAGAATATCTGTGCCTCCTCTACGTATACGGCCACGGCCGACTTCCTTTTCGCCCTGCTCGCGAGCTGCGCGATAATGCCTGCGGTCTTCGCCTTCGGCCTTAATCCGCAGGAGGGGCCGGGCCTGGTGTTCGAGACCCTGCCGTTCATCTTTTCCAATATGCCGCTCGGCTGGCTCGTCGCCATCCTGTTCTTCCTCGCCCTTATCGTGGCCGCCCTTACATCGTCCATATCCCTGTATGAGGTCGGGGTAGCCTATCTGGTCGAGGAGAAGCACTATTCGCGCAGGGGAGCCTCTATCCTCCTGTTCGTGGTGGCCTGGCTGCTGGGCATACTCTGTTCCCTGTCGTTCGGTCCGCTTGCGGACTTCCGTATCTTCGGGCAGACTGTCTTCAACCTTTTCGACAAGCTGTCGGCCAATGTCCTGATGCCGGCCGGGGGCCTCCTGCTCGTGATTTTCGTGGGCTGGGTGATGAAGAAGAGCGATGTCGTGGACGAGCTGACGAACGGAGGTACCCTGAAGACGAACGTCAGGATGTCCGGCTTCATATATTTTCTTATCCGTTACGTCTGCCCGCTTGCCGTGCTGGCGGTGTTCGCCTCGGCACTGATATTCTAGTCCCCGCTTTTCCCGGGCCGGCCCTGTCTCCGGACGGCGGCCATGCCTGCACCGGAGAGGAGGAGCAGGATGAACAGGGCGATGGAGGAGGCGCGGGACAGGGTCTCTCCTGTCCTGTAGACCTGCGGGTCGAAACGCATCACAATCTCGTGCTCCCCGGCAGGGATGAAGGCCCCGCGCAGTATCCAGTTGGCCCTGAACAGTCCGGCAGGTTTCCCGTCTATGGTGAGCGACCATCCTTCAGGGTAGTATATCTCGCTGAAAATTACGGCATTTTCGGAATTTGTCCGGCTTCTGTACCTCAATTCGTTCGGGGCGTAGGAGGTCATCCATATCGAGTCGGCCGGGGCAATGTCATAGCGTGCCAGGGTTGCAAGGGAGTCGAGCTTCTCGCGCGCCCATGCGAAATCGTCCCCTATCACGGCCCCGGTCCGGAGATCCGTCTCCCCGAGCAGGGCTATCTCCTCGTCCGGTCCGGATGCGGCTTTTGCGGAATATACGAACCAGCAGTTCCCGAAGGCCTGCCTGTTTTCCACGGGCGGAAGGTCGCCGTCCACTATGATATACTTGTCATTCAGCATGGACAGCACAGGAATGTCCGGCAGGCTGTCCTCCACCTCCTGTATCGTGGCGGAAGAATTGACGGTGCGGATTACCCTGTTTATCTCCCCGCTGAGATACCGTTCGATAAGGTCCTGGTATCTCTGTAGCTTTGCCGGGCTGTAGCCTCCGACGGACTTGTGCCAGTAACTCGTGTGAGAGTCGTTGAAGGTATTGACGCTCAAGTCAAGAACCCTGTAGTCCAGGGACTTGTCTTCAAGTATCATATTGTCTACAGGCCTCGCCTCGAACTGTGACGAGAAGTCGCTGCGGCTTACAAAATGGCTGCTGTTCAGATACCTTTTCCCTACGCTGCCGAGGTCGAGAAGGACCAGGACGGCCATGGCTGCACCTGCAAGGACATATCTCTTCTCCGGACTGCCTGCTTCTCCGGATGATTTCCGGGACCTCAGGCTCCAGAATATCATGGCGAACGCAAGTGTTACGAACACCAGGCTGCGGGTGGCGTCCTTGACAAGCATCGCCTTCCTGTCCGCCCTGATGGCTTCGGCCAGGACATCCTGCAGACCTGCATCCGCACTGCCGGTGAATGAACCGGCGAGGGCCGGGAACAAGGCGAACAGCAGGCAAAGCCCTCCGGCTATGCCGTATGCTGCCCAGGCAGCCTTCAATGCCTTTTTCCGGTCCTGCCCCTCCTTCCATATCCTGTCCAGGGCGATGAACCCGAGCAGCGGGACTGTCACCTGCAGGATGACAAGGGCCATTGACACTGTCCGGAACTTGTTGTAGAGAGGGACCCAGTCGTACCAGAGCCTGGTGAACCACAGGAAGTGGCTTCCCCAGGCCAGGAGAATGGCCAGGACCGTACATACCGCCAGCCACCATTTGTCCCTGCCTTTCACGATGAAGAGACCGAGGATGAACAGGAAAATGGAGATTGCCCCCATGTACATCGGCCCCGCAGTGAAAGGCTGAGGCCCCCAGTAGAGCGGCAGATTCCTCATCACTTCGTCAATCTGGGGCTGTCTGGCCCGCTTGAGCAGGTCGCGGACTTCGGAGTTTTTCAGTCCGGGGTCACCGGCCGAGGACCCGCCGTTGAAGTCCGGGATAAGGAGGTTTGGGGTCTCCTCAATACCGTAGGACCATGCCGTGGCATAGCCGATGTCGAGGCCGCCGGCTTCCTGTCCGTCCCCTGACTTGCCGAGCTCGGAGCCGCCGCGCATGGAATATTCAGCATATTCGTAGGTCGGGAGCAGCTTGTTGAGGTTTGTGGCTATGCCGAGGCAGCCTGTTGCAAGAAGAAGTGCGGACGCTATGAAGAAGCGGGCAAGGGCCGGCTTCCTGTCCTTGCCGGCCAGTATCTTTATGAATACGGCCAGGACATAGGCCAGTATGATTATCGCCAGGTAATAGGAGATTTGCGGATGGTTCGCCTTTATCTGGAAACTCAAGGCGAAGGCGAAGAGCACGGCCCCGAACAGGGTCTTCAGTAACCCTTCCTTCCTGCCCCGGGTCACCGCCGCTGCCGATTTATAAGTGAATACCAGTGCTGCGAGCACCCACGGCATATAGGCTATAGCCTGCATCTTCGTGTTGTGCCCCACCTGGATTATCTGCAGGTTGTAGGAACAGAAGGTCACTGCAATGGCCCCGGCTATGGCGAGGACCGGCCTTATGCCGAAGGCGAGCATGAGCAGGAAGCCTCCGAGCAGGGATATGAACAGGTATGTGGCAGGCCTCGCCCCTGTCAGGAGCAGGTCGTATATCCAGTTTGTCCAGTCACCCTTGAATATTCCGTACATGGAGATGGTCGGCATCCCCCCGAACATGGAGTTTGTCCAGAAGGACGGGTCGTCCGGATGGGCCTCGTTGTAGGTGATGACTTCGTTGGTCATGCCTGTCCAGCCGGAGATGTCGGACTGGTTGACTATCTTCCCGCCCAGGACCTCAGGGACGAAGGCGTATGAGATTGCCAGAAAAAGCAGGACTATGCCTGCGGCATAAAGGATATTCCTCGATATGTTCTTCTTCATGATTCTCTGTTCTCTGCTCAATATATTGGTTTGTATTCTTTTCTGTCGGCACGGGCAAGGAGTGAGCCCTGTCACAGCAGGCTTTCCATAAGCCTGGCCATCTGGCCTGTAAGTTCCCTTCGGGAATACCGGGATATGTCCCTGGCCTCGGTCTCGGGCTCGTCTTTCAGGAACTTTTCCCAGCATTCGCGGATGAAGGCCTCCATCCCGCTGTAGTCGTCCCAGTCTATCATCCTCCCGCTTCCGGTCTCCTTCAGCACGTCAGCCATGGCTCCTTCGGTGAGCCCTATCCCGAGGATAGGATGTCCGGAGGCGAGATATTCGAATATCTTTCCGGTGAGCACCGCCTTGTATTCCGGCTCCTTGCGCTGCGGGAGCAGGAGCACGGACGCCCCCATCTGTTCCCCGGTAGCCTCCTGATGCGTCCTGTAGCCGAGATCTCGCATGTTCTCCGCAAGGCCGTGCGCTATTATGGATTCCTTGATCTCGCGGTCGGTCTTTCCTACGAGCCGGATCCGCAGGAGCCGGCGGAACTCCTCGTCGGACCTGCATTTGTCGGAGAGGACCTGCCACAGGGTTTCCGGATTGCCGTCCCCCGCGAAAAGGCCGGTGTGGGTTATGTTGAAGAACCCGTCCGGCTCTATGACCTGCCGGAAGTCATCCTCGTCGAACCCGTTGGTGATGCAGTGGACAGGGGTGTCTGTCATGGACGCGAATTCTGCCTGCAGCGGCCTGGTTACCGTGACCACGGCCGAAGCCGAGTCCAGCACGCTTTTTTCCAGGGCTATATGCTTTTTTTGGGCCCATTTTGTCAGGTGGAGATGCTTGAAATAGAACATTTTCGTCCACGGGTCCCTGAAATCCGCTATCCACGGCAGGCCTGTCGTACGCGCCACTTTCCGAGCTATAAGGTGCATCGAGTGCGGCGGACCTGTGCTCACTATGATGTCCACGGGGTGTTCCCTGAGATATTTCACGAGGAATCTTGCTGACGGCCTTATCCACAGGCAGCGCGGGTCCGGAATGAAGAAGTTGCCCCGGATGAAAAGCGATATCTTCTGTTTCAGGGACTTGTCCCGGCCGTTTATCGGATTCACCTCTCCCTGTCCTTCGCCTTTTCTCCCGTTTCCGGCGAGTTTCCTGTACAGGCCGTAGGGCTCTATGATTTTCGTCCTGATGATTTCTGCCTCCGGAGGGATGTCGTTTTCCATATTCCTGTCAATGGAAGTCAGTTCCGGGTTTTCAGGGGTATATATGACCGGCTGCCAGTCTTCGGACGGCAGGTATTTGGCGAACTTGACCCATCTCTGGACTCCCGATCCTCCGGAAGGGGGCCAGTAATACGATATGACGAGAACTCTTTTCATAAGACCATATCCCGCAAAGATATGGAATTTCAGAAATCATCCGGGGAATTTTCGGAAACAAAACAAAAAAACTTTTGCCGTCCCGGTCATTTCCATGCCTGTCTCCGCAGTGGCTGTCTAATTTCGTTTTGCACTTGCCCGTTGACCCCGCACCGGCGACTTTTCTGTCCAGGGTTATTCCGGAAATATGAAAATTCCGTAAATTTGCACGATACAACTACGATGCAATGGCAGGAGAGAAAATCGCGGAAACACCGCTGATGAAGCAATACTTCAAAGTGAAAGCACAGTACCCCGAAGCTGTGCTTCTTTTTCGTGTCGGGGACTTTTACGAAACATTCTCCGATGACGCCCTCATAGCGAGCAAGGTGCTCGGGATAGTGCTGACGAAGAGAGCCAACGGGCAGAATGCATCAGTGCCTCTGGCAGGTTTCCCGCATCATTCGCTGGACACCTATCTTCCGAAACTGGTGCGTGCAGGCTACAAGGTGGCAGTATGCGACCAGCTGGAAGACCCCAAGCTCACGAGGAAGATAGTCAAGCGGGGTGTGACGGAACTTGTCACCCCTGGTGTGGCCTTCAACGACCAGCTTCTCACGCAGAAGGAGAACAACTTCATCTGCGGGCTTTCCTTCGACAAGGACAGGTGTGGGGCAGCTTTCCTGGATGTCTCCACCGGAGGTTTCCAGGTGGCGGAAGGTTCTGTCGACTATATAGTTACCCTGGTGTCGTCGTTCGCCCCGAAAGAGCTGCTTGTCCCGAGGAGCTTCAGGAAGGGAGTGCAGGAAAGGTTCGGGGACAAATACTACATTTCCACCCTTGACGAGTGGGCTTTCGTGTATGAGGCCGCCGAGGAGAAGCTCAAGCGTCAGTTCGGTGTGGATTCCCTGAAAGGATTCGCCATAGAGTCCTTCCCTCTGGGAGTGGCGTCGGCCGGGGCCCTTCTGGTCTATCTTGAGCAGACCCACCATTCCGGGCTGAAGAATATATGTTCCATTTCCAGGATAGACAGGAACAAGTTCGTCTGGATGGACCGTTTCACTTTCCGTAATCTTGAGATATTCTCTTCCGGAGTCGGCGGAGAGGGTGTCCCGCTCATATCCGTGATAGACAAATGCTCGTCTCCTATGGGCGCACGCCTGCTCCGGAGCTGGCTCGCCATGCCGGTGATGGATATAGACGAACTTGAGTCCAGATATTCTGTGGTCCAGCATTTTACCGACAACCAGGACGACCTGGCTCAGGTGCAGAAGCATCTCGGCGACACCGGAGACCTGGAGAGGATAATCTCAAGGGCGGCTGCCGGAAAGATTTCCCCACGGGAGGTCATGCAGTTGAAGCGCGGTCTGGAGCAGACGGCCCCTGTCATGGAACTGTGTTCCGGAAAGGGTGTCCCGGAGCTGGACAGGATGATGTCCTCGATAGACGGCTGTACGGACCTTCTGGACACCTTGACAAGGACCATGAACCCGGACCCAGCCGCAGCTATAGGCAAAGGTGATGTCATAGCGTCAGGGGTGGACGCGGAGCTTGATTCTTACAGGGACCTTGCCCTCCACGGGAAGGATATCCTGTCTGACATACAGAAGCGGGAGATAGAGCGTACAGGCATCACTTCCCTGAAGATAAACTTCAACAGCGTGTTCGGATATTACCTCGAAGTCAGGAACGCGCACAGGGACAGGGTCCCTTCCGACTGGATAAGGAAGCAGACCCTTGTCAATGCCGAGAGGTATATCACGGCCGAACTCAAGGAGTACGAGGAGAAGATCCTGGGTGCGGAGGAGAAGATATACGAGCTCGAGTCCAGGCTCTATGCGGAGCTGGTGGCGAGGATACAGAAGGAGATAGCCGCTGTGCAGACCAACTGCAGGATTCTCGCCCGGCTGGATGTGCTGGCCGGGTTCGCGGACCTTGCCGTGTCCAACCGTTATTGCCGGCCTGTCGTGGACGACGGGTACACCATCGACATCAAGGCGGGAAGGCATCCTGTCATCGAGACCCTCATGCCGGCAGGCGAGGAGTTTGTGCCGAACGATATAATGCTGGACAACAAGTCGCAGCAGATAATAATCCTCACGGGCCCGAACATGGCCGGAAAGTCGGCTCTCCTGCGCCAGACGGCCCTCATAGTGCTGATGGCCCAGATAGGTTCGTTCGTGCCGGCGTCCGGGGCCAGGATCGGCTACTGCGACAAGCTGTTCACGAGGGTCGGGGCGTCGGACAACATTTCCAAGGGCGAGTCCACCTTCATGGTGGAGATGCTGGAGACATCCATGATCCTGCATAACCTTTCGGCGCGCTCGCTGGTGCTTCTGGACGAGATAGGCAGGGGGACCTCGACATACGACGGTATGTCCATAGCCAGGGCCATCGTAGAGTATATCCACGAGAACGGTGACGGTGCGAAAACCCTGTTCGCCACGCATTATCACGAGCTGAACGACCTGGAGAACATCTATCCGCGGGTGAAGAATTTCCATATAGCCGTCAAGGAGGTGGACAAGCGTGTCATCTTCCTGCGCAAGCTCAAGGAAGGCGGCGTGGCCCACAGTTTCGGTATCCACGTGGCGAGGATGGCCGGTATGCCTCGCCAGGTGATAGAGTCTGCGGAAAGGACCCTCGACGCGCTGGAGAAGGGCGAGGACAAGAAGGAGGCCATGTCGCTTAGGAAAATCAGGCCGCACAACGTGAAGGAGGGCCGGGTCGAGAGCGACGGTTCCCTGCAGCTCTCCTTCTTCCAGCTCGACGACCCGGTCCTGTCATCCCTGAAGGAGGACCTCGACGCCGCCGACATCAACAACATGACCCCTCTCCAGGCATTCGACCTTCTGCGCTCCATGAAGGCCAAGCTGGGGATATAGGGTAGGGGCCGGTTATGGAGATATCTGCGCCGCGGTCCTGCAAGTTTTTTATTCTTTCTTGTATATTAATACATTAGAGACTGAAGAAGAGTTGAGCCCGGTCAATATAAAGGAACCGGCATCCGGATAGTAGTGGAGGTAGCGTCCTGAATTCTGGATAGAACGGATTGAGAAAGTCCCGTCACTGTTTATTGACAGAGTCCACCTCTGTTTCAGTAAATTGGAATTGGCGGCAGTGTTTTCGATATAGTCAGCCAGACCGATGTTCTGTCCGTTGTCCAGATTCAGATATTTGTCATGTTTTGAGTCTTTGATGCTCCAGCCGTCGACCTTTACCGTATTTCCGGCTTTCATGTCGAATGATCCTTCATGTCTGAACTCCCACACTGCAGATTCTCCCGGGTTCCACTTTCCTGAAACAGCTCCATAGCCTCCGGTTAATCCGGTTCCTTTTTTTCCGGTACTGTTGGCATCATCGTGATCTTCAGTATAGGAAAATCCGGACAGCTCATCAGTCATAAGATCGTATTTTGAAGAACTTGCATTCGGCATTGCGCCGGCAATATAATACTCTCCGTCAACCAATTCATCCAAAGATGTTATTTGTGTATATATTCCCTCCGTAACTCCTCCGGAACCCGGATCATCTGCATTTATTTCATTCAGGTCAATCATTGTTTCCATGACAGTCCCGCTTTTGCCGAAACCGGTGTCCGTCTTGACATCAGCAGAGTAGGATGTCCCGTCTTCGCAATTTACCCTAATCGTAAACTGCTTTTCTCCCAAGTCTCCGGGCAGCAATATAAAAGACAATTCCCCGTCAGTACTTATTCCGGATTCAAGCAGCGATGTCATGGAATCGGAAAATCCATAACCTGTGAAATTCCCGGTTTCAATTGACTCCAAGACGCCTAAGACCGGTATGTTTTCACTCTCGCTTTTCAGGGTTATTCCGGTTACTGTCTGCGGGGTATCCTCACGGTTTTTGAACCGGATGTTCCATTTTACGCATAGCATCCTGAAACTAAGATTTGAAATATCGTTTCCGTCGGCAGGCGCAAAAGCTGTAAGGATTTCATAGTCGGAGCCATCTCCGTAAGTCTGTACATCCGGAACAGAAACATCGATGTTCTGCATATATGGGATTGACTGCCGCGGATATATGGCATATACTGCCGTCCTGGACTCGTCATTACTGATTTTGCCTCCGAATAATGATGTGCTGCTGTCCAGGCAGAAGAAGCCCCTGCCTCTTTTTATCTGGTCTCCTGGTACATCACTGTATAGGGAAAAGTCTGCCCCATCAGTCCATGATACGGACGAATTCTCAGGCAGAGCAGCTTCCGTTTCTATAAATATCGTGTCGGCATCATCTTCTTTATTGCATGAAACTGCACTGAAGATGGTTGCAGCAAGGAATATTATTGACAAATTTTTCATAATTATATTCATAAAGCGTTATTTACTATATCCTGGGTTCTGGTTCAAATCAGGGTCCAAGAGCAGTTCACTGTAATCTATAGGCTCCAGATAATATTTGTCATTCCATCCCGGGACTTGTACATAGTCGACAAAGACATAACCGGAGTCTCCGGCCTTGCCTACTTTGTAATTATTCCCGTCAACAAGGAAAATTCCAGGTTCTAATCCATAGCTGTGCTGGCTACCTGATGTTGCATCTGTCAATGTGACTCCGCATCCTGTCTGATGCGTAGCGACAAACCATTTGGCCGTTCCCCACCTCTTGATGTCGTTAAAGCCGAAACCGTCGCCTAAAAGTTCCATGATGCGTTCTCTCCGTATTTCCCATAATACGGGATCTACAGACGGATCCCGGGCCGGATCGAAGGATTCATTTATTTCATTTACAAGCATCGGTGCGGTCTGGACATTTTGCCGTGCCCTTAATTTGTTTATGGTAGCATCGGCGACAGTCTGATCGAATTGTCCGGACTCCCATTTGGCTTCAGCATAATTCAGCATAATCTCTTCAATATGAAAAATCGGGATATCATTAAAGTTCTTGTTTGTACTGACATCTGTCCAGCTATTGACATATTTCCAGAAAGTGTATCCGTTGCTGGAATATACATATCCGATGGTACCGGAACCATTTACACCGGAGTTGGTCTTTGCATAATAAAGGTTCGGCATATTTTCCACTACATTTCCAGACCAGTTCGTGCAAGGGAGCATTTTCATGTACTGTCGGCATATATCCCCGATAGAATCTATATAAACATTATATTCCGGATTTATGCTTCTGTAGTATGTCAATCCTTTGGACAGCATTCCTAGATTTGTAGAAGGAACGTCAAAGTGTACGTAATTTTCCTGTAACGTGTTGTCGTTTACATGGTATGGAGGAACAACGGTCATCCACAACCGACGGTCCCTGCCCGAAAATTCATCGAACATTGATGCGTCGCCTTTGTACATGTCATTGCCGGTTATCGGTTTGCCGTTTCTGCACAAGTACATTTCGATAATCTGCTTGTTTACCTGATATTTTCCGGAGTTTGACATCTGGTGCTTCGTATGGTTATGGAAAGCCTGATTTTGTGCAAAGGCTTTATACAAAATCACTCCAGGGTATCCGGCCAGGCCATTCCCTCCGTATATGCCTTTATCGGCAGTGTAAAGTTCATCATAGTAAGGGGCTATCTCAGGATAACGGAGCATCAGCTCTTCAGACGACTCGATACATAGCTTCAGATATCTTTGATTCAGTTCTTCTTTCCGGTCTATAGGGTGCGCGTCCGTATCGGAATAGTCTGTCCCACGGTAGATTCTTGTGGTCGCTTCCTGCAGACACAATCTTGACAACATGGCAAGTACGCAGTCTTTGTCAATGGTATTGTCTCCGTCATCGTATGACTTTCCGGCATAACTGCCGTCAATATGGTCTCTTGCATATTCAAGGTCGTCAATGATGCGTTCCGATACCACATCCCGCCTGACTCTTGTATTGTTTTCATAAGCTTCATCTTCAGCAAGGGCATTGACGACAAGTGGGACATCCCCGAATTTTGCCAGAAGGTCCGCGTACACCCAGGCTCTGAAAAAAAATCCCACGGATCTCCAGTGAGCCTTTTCTTCTTCACTCAAGGTAACATCTTTATACTGGCCTTTATAATTGTCTGTCGCATCAATCATTGTGTTGACCCTTCTCAAATAGTCGAAATGCTTTTTCCAGCCGGTAGCATTGTTTGTGTCATAGGTGCCTACCTGATATACATTGGGATTGTTGGGCTTGCAGTTGCTGAGATACGCATTGCAGTCCCCGTCAAGAGGTCCGTCTTGCCGGCTGATGTGTATTGACATGTTTGTCTCACCGAAAATGTCATATAACCCCCATGCGTATGTCTTGAAAGAATTATAGTCGGACAGAACTATGTCAGGGGAAAGTTGTGTAAGCGGCTCTTTCGTTAGAAAAGATTCGCAAGAATAGCATGCCAGAATAGATATAATCAGCGATATTTCTTTTAACAGTTTCATGGTGATTTTTTTTTAGAAGGACAGGTTTATACCGAAAGAATACGTCTTGAATACTTGATAAATA
>JADIMQ010000092.1 GCA_017694655.1 Candidatus Cryptobacteroides merdigallinarum | reverse complement strand
GCCGACAATGTCATGGCAGCCCTCGCCGTGGGAGAGTATTTCGGGATCAGCCATGCCGACGCCGCGAAGGCGATTGCCGCGTATGTTCCGGCAAACAGCCGTTCCCAGATGATCAGGACAGAGGGAAATGTCCTCATAGTCGATGCCTACAATGCCAACCCTACAAGCATGGAAGCCGCCCTGGACAATTTTGCAGGAATAAGTGCCGGTACCAAATGTGTCCTGCTGGGCGACATGCTCGAGCTCGGGAGTGAATCCGCTGCCGAGCACAGTAAAATCATCAGAAAGGTGGAAAGCCTCGGTGCCGCCACAGCATTCTTTGTCGGTGAAGAATTCTGGAAAGCGGCAGCCACGGCAGACAGCAGGATACCTGCCTTGCCGTGCGGCCCGGGGGATACCGTATGCTCATCCGTGGTCCTGAAAGACGGGAACGGACATGCTACAGGCTTCTTCCTGACCTCGAAAGACCTTGCATCCTACCTCACAAGCCACCCAGTCAAAGGAAACACCATCCTGGTCAAAGGCTCCCGCGGGACCAGGATGGAGACGGTAATCCCTGCCTTGTAGCAACCACCAGCCGTCACGCGCCGAACTTGTAGGAATCCTTAAGTGATACAGTCTTGTTGAACACGGGCCTCTCCTCTGTCGAGTCAGGGTCCTTGAAGAAATATCCCGTCCTCTCGAACTGGACGGCAATACCTGAATTGTCCTCGAGCAGGGCCGGCTCGGCATATCCCGCAGTCACGACGAGCGAATCCGGGTTAAGGTATTCCTTGTAATCCTTCCCTTCCGGGATGGATCCCATCTGCGCCTCTGTGAAAAGCTTGTCGTAAAGGCGCAGCTCGACTTCCCTGCAATGGGAGGAAGACACCCAGTGGATGGTCCCCTTCACGGAACGCCACTCACCTGCCCCGGGCTTCGAGGCCGGGTCCATGGTACACCTTATTTCAGTGACATTACCGTCGGCATCCTTGACAACTTCCTCGCATTTCACGATATAGGAATACTTGAGCCGCACTTCCCCGCCCGGCTTGAGGCGGAAATATTTCTTAGGCGGCTCTTCCATGAAGTCGGCACGCTCTATAAGGACCTCCCCCGTGAAAGGCACCCTGCGGAACGGGCCTTCAGGGCTGGCAGGGTTGAGAGGCGCGTCGAACCACTCCACCTTGCCCGGTTCCCAGTTCGTGATGACCAGCCTCACCGGGTCCTGCACTACCATATACCTGTTGGAACGTTCGTTAAGGTCCTGCCGTACGCACCATTCCATAAGCTGGAGATCTATCAGCTGCTCACGCTTGGCCACCCCCACCTTCTCGGCGAACATCCTTACCGCCTCCGGGGTATAGCCCCTCCTGCGGATACCGCATATCGTAGGCATGCGGGGATCGTCCCATCCGCTGACATAATGGTTCTTCACCAGCTCGAGCAGCTTCCTCTTGCTCATCACTGTATATGTCAGGTTCAGCCTGGCGAACTCGTACTGGTGCGAAGGGAATATCCCGAGCTTCTCTATGAACCAGTCGTAAAGCGGCCGGTGCACGTCGAACTCAAGGGTGCAGATGGAATGTGTTATATGCTCGATACTGTCGCACTGCCCGTGGGCATAGTCGTACATCGGATAAATGCACCATTTGTCTCCGGTCCTGTGGTGGTTGGCATGTATAATCCTGTACATCAGGGGGTCGCGGAAAAGCATATTAGGGTGGGCCATGTCTATCTTCGCCCTGAGGACCTTCTCCCCGTCGGCATATTTCCCGGCCTTCATCTCGCGGAACAGCTTCAGGTTCTCCTCGACGGAACGGTTCCTCCACGGGCTTTCCACCCCTGGGGTCTGCACAGTCCCGCGGCCTGCCCTTATCTCCTCCTGGGTCTGGTCATCCACATAGGCCAGGCCTTTCTTTATCAGTTCTTCAGCCCACTCGTACAGCTGGTCGAAATAATCGGAGGCATACCTTTCATTCTCCCATTCAAAACCGAGCCACCTTATGTCCTCCTTGATGGAATCCACATATTCCGTATCCTCCTTGACAGGGTTGGTGTCGTCGAAACGGAGGTTCGTCTTGCCGCCATACTTCCTGGCAAGGCCGAAATTGAGGCAGATACTCTTGGCGTGCCCTATATGGAGGTAGCCGTTGGGTTCCGGAGGGAAACGGGTCATTATGCTTTCACATTTCCCGGACGCGAGATCCGACTCTATGATTTCTTCAAGAAAGTTAAGGTTACGAGGCTCGACCGCCTCATTTTTCATCTCTTCCATATCAAATATCCGATTATTTCCTAACAAACTGCGAAGATAATGATAAATTCGGGATTTGCACCTTCCTCTGCACTCTTTCCATATTGTCCAGGGAAGGTTTACAGGGCAGGGGTCACTGTCCAGGAGTCCCGCTCCCGTTTGCGTTCCTCGTGAAATACATTATCACGCACAGTACCGCGAACAATGCCAGGCTTCCCACGAGCAGGCTGCCGGTCTGGAGCTTCAGCAGCAGATATATGAACCCGTAGAATACGGCCACCGAACCGGCGAAGGCATAGGCATGGACGGAACGGAGTATGGCCCGGAAATAGGCACCCAGGGCGGTAACCGTCAGAAGAGCCGAGAGCAGGTACGCCAGCCCGAACTGGATATATTCCGTGAACGACAGGAGCAGGAGATAGAAAAGGCTCAATGAAAATCCGGTGACAATGTACTGGACTATGCTGACATTTTTCCCGGATACCTGCTCGACAAGGAAGATGCCCATGAAGACAAGGATGATGACAAGGAAAGCATATTTCATCGCCCGGACTGTCTGCTGGTACTGGGATACCGGCACGACAAGGTCCACGCCGAAAATCGCCGGGTCATAGCTGCTTCCGGCAAGGCCCATGGATGAAATGTCCCATTCCGCCTCGAAACCGGAGTCTGTAACGTTCCGTTCCGACGGCAGGTATCCCCCGTTGAATCCCGGGGAGTACCAGTCCGACTTCATTGCCAGCCGGAAAGAATCGGCGTCAGGGGAGAAGTTCAGGCCCTCGCTGCCCTTGAGCTTCAGGGAAAAGGAATAATCTATCGGGACACCGGCCTGGAGCACGTCGGCAGGTATCCTGACCCTGAGCGATGTGCCCGATGTGGAGAAGTCCAGCGTCCTGCCCCCGATTTCAGCCACCGGACGCCCCTCTATCCCCTTCAGTCCGTCAAGCTCGAGGTAGAGCCAGCATCCTCCGTTCTGTACGGCTTCATCCACGAGCTCCCTGTCCGGTATGACTACAGACCCGGAGAAATCCAGGTCGGCACGGTAGACCGGGACATCGTATATGGACCGGTGCAGCAGCTCCACGGACACGTCGGCGGCTATTTCAACATTCCTTGAATGGCAGACATGGAAGCCGTCACTGTAGACCGCGTCCTGATATGTATCCCTGTCCTTGCACGGTATCTTCAGGACAGGCGCATGTATCACCGGACGGTAACCCCAGGAGGCTGCAATCTCTTCCCTCACTTTTTCCGAAAGGTCCTCCCTCTCATTTACGACGAGCCTGACCATAAGGATGGGAATCATCATAAGACATGCGGTAAGGACCACGACTATACCTTTCACAAAGAGGTTTTTCCTGATTTCATTTTTCATAACCCAAAAATTTTCATTGAATATTCCGGCAGGTCCATACGCCTGCCAGTGGTGTGTCCAGCGCAAAGATATACTAAAATCCGCATTCTGACACACCGCGAAGAGGGTGAACCCAAAAGAGATTTTGTGTCACCCTCAAACGTCTTTCTTCGAAACCATTCCGTTCGGTCTGGCGTCGGTTTCGCACCTACCCGGTGCGGTCCCTATGGGACTTTTTTGGGCTTTGGGGTCACCCCCTGTTGCGCCTCGGGAGAGCAAATTGATGAGCAAATTGAGCATACCGTCCTCCTCCTGATGCACCGCCGAAACTGGAGGCTGGAACCATAAAAAGTAACAGGCAGCTGCCTGAATTTTTCAAAAAAATACTTCCATGGATTTTCCCGGAAAATTTACACAGCAAAAGTCAAGAATATTTATCTTTGCCTTTTTAAACTGGAATACAGGATGATACAGTCAATGACAGGCTACGGCAAGGCCGAGACCACCATAGGGACCGGGAAGATCACGGTAGAGATCAAATCACTGAACGGGAAGAACGCTGATATAAGCATAAAGTCACAGCTCCTCCCGAAAGACAAGGAAATTTCCGTGCGGCAGATGATTGCCCAGAAGCTCCAGAGAGGGAACATAGATTTCTTCATCACCTACGAGGCAGACGCCGCGGAGACGGCCAAAGAGATAAACAGCGGCCTCGTGATGTCCTACTTCAGGCAGATAATGGACATAAACGGAATGATAGAGAAGGAGTTCCCGGGGAAAGGGAATGTGGACGCCGCCCGTATACTAGGGTCGGTCATGCGGTTTCCTGACATAATAGACCAGAGCAAGAAACAGGACATAATCAACGACGACAACTGGGAGAAGGTGCGCGACTGCATTGCAGAAGCCCTGGAAAGGATATGCGAGTACCGGACCGAGGAAGGGAAATCCCTCTATGCAGACGTGACATCGAAGGTAAAGAACATCCTCGGCTACATACCCCTCATTGAAGAGCATGAAAAGGAGCGGACCGAGGCGGTCAGGGAGAGGATAGTCGCCAGGCTCGCCGAAATCGGGGCCTCCCCGGACAGCAACAGGCTGGAGCAGGAAATGATATACTACCTTGAGAAGCTTGACATAAACGAGGAGAAGGTAAGGCTGCGCCAGCATTGCAAATATTTCATGGAGACAATAGAGAACGAGCCCTGCCCGGGCAGGAAACTCGGCTTCATAGCACAGGAGATGGGAAGGGAGATCAACACCACCGGATCGAAGGCCAACCACAGCGATATACAGAAGATAGTGGTCAAGATGAAGGACGAGCTGGAAAAGATCAAGGAACAGACCCTCAATATCCTGTAGACCTTCCCGGCCCGGCTCCCCGGGACCGGCCTGCACAACCATATACCGATATCCGCCAATGGTCTGCATAGCAATACTTAACTGGAACGGGTGCAACGACACCATAGAATGCCTTGAATCGCTGATGAAGAGCACCTTCGGCGACTATTTCATAGTCCTCGGGGACAACGGGTCGGAAGACGGCTCCCTCGGCAGGCTGCAGGACTTCTGTGCCGGGAAAGGCACCAGGACACACAGTGTCCGCCTCGGCGAGGAGACCTTCCCGGAACTTGGGAAAAGGGATGTCGTCCTGTACGACCTCCTGGAAAACAACGGCTTCAGCAAGGCCAACAACCTCATGGTACGGTATGCCTCGCACTACTCCCCTGACAGTTTCCTGCTGCTCAATAACGACACTGTAGTGGAGCCGGACTTCCTCGGCATACTGGCAGGATTCCACAGAGCCAGGCCGGAGTACAGGATATTGACGCCCCTCATCAGTTATTTCAGGGACAAGGACCGGATATGGAACTGCGGCGGAGATATCCGCTGGGGATTCCGCAGATACAACTACAGGAACATGGACGTCTCCACGGTAAAGGAAGGGGAGATCATCGGATGCTCCTTCGTCACTGGCTGCTGTATGTTCTTCACTCCCGACATCCTCACGGAAGACGGCCGCATCTTCACCGAAAAATTCTTCTACGGCGAGGAGGACTTCGAGCTCGCCCTCAGGATGAAGCGCAGGAAGGTCCGGATGGCCTGCGTGACCGGGGCCCGGATATACCACAAAGTCAGCGCTTCGGTGAACAGGCATGCCTCGCGCACTGGACCGGTCTACATACACCACCTCAACCGGCTCATGGATGTCAGGGACTATATGAGCCGCATATCCTACCCTTTCTACACGGCCGCACTCTGCATGACCCTGGCAATGTACCTGAAGAAGACATACGGGATGTCAGCCTCACAGATTATCCGCTTCATAAAAAGACTCCTCCGGGATGCAGCCTCTATGGACTCTGTCCCGAAGGAGTTCTGTCTGCAAGTATTCCGGGACGGCATACCGGAATGACTCCGTCCCTGCCCCGGGGTCACTGCAATATCTCTATCTCGAAACCGTAGACACCGGAGAGAGGGGCATCCGCAGCCGAAGTGAAGGATATGCGGCGCAGTTCCGGCCCCCAGACATTGTTCAGGCGCGGGTCTTCCAGGGCCTTGACAGTCACGGACGGCTCCAGCGACCTTGGATAGGAGATCCCGGCCGCGGCCCCGTCTCCAACCACCACTACCTTCCCGGCAGGTACGGTCCTCTCCTGTCCGTCATGGACGAAAGTCTCCCCTGGAAGGTACACTTCCCCGAGCACCATGAAGTTCTCCACGTCCGCGGCCTTCCTTTCATCGAGGCGGAAGCGGTCCTTTATCACGAGACGCCCGTCGTGCAGCTTGTAGCTGCGCTCCCACAAGGAGCAGGACGCGCTTTCAGGATATGCCCCGCTCATGTCGAGGCTGAACTCCCGCTTTCCGGGGTTGCAGGAGACATCCGAGGAGCGGTATTCCCCTCCGAAACTCTGTGAGACCCCGTTTATCAGGGGCAGGCTGTGCCAGTCGCTCTGCATGGACCATATCGTATACCGCTCCGGGCTGAAAGTCTTCTTCGTGTAAGTACCGACGCCGGCATCCACAAGGAGTGGACGGGTGCCGCAGTAGAGGATGAAAGTACCCACGTCGTTGTGGTTATGGCTCTCATTGTTGAAGCCGCCCTTTGCCGCGAAGAAGTTCCCGAGGCCGTCCCTGAGGTAGCAGAACTCGGTCTCCGGATACCAGGACGCGTCAGGCACGCCAGAACGCAGGCTGCCCAGGATACTCTCCACCGGGACAGTCCCGGCTTCCCTGTTCAGGTCCTCCACCTTGCCTGTCATCTCCACCAGGACCGACGCGGCCTCGAGAGACCGGTAAGTATCGTTCCCTATGGGCACCGACGGGGTACGGAACCGGCCCGTCTTCCCGTCATACAGGAGATACAGGGCGAAATCCTCCATCTCTGCACTGTCCATGGACCTTCCGTAGCGGTATGTAAGGCAGACGTCAGGCACCAGGGAGGCCGTGGCATCGGCAAAGTTGACGACCTTGGAATCACCTATGTAGGACCTGGAGATATATTCCCCCATCTTCCTTATCTGGGGATTGTCGAAAAGGGATACCCGGCCGCCCGTGGCATCGTACAGTATCTCCAGATAGTCATACAGTTTCCCGGCGGCATGACCCCAGTAGGACGGGCCTTCCTCGCAGGCCCCATCGCTCTTGACAAAATTCAGGAACATGTCAGCCGAGATAATGGAGCGGTGCACGGCCGCATCGAGCCTCGCCTGGTCTTTCTCCATGAGGAGGTAGCACAGCAGGACATTGGAGTTGCACCACGGGTTCCAGTTGTTGATTATCTCCCCGGGCTTCCACTGGTCCGCTATCCACCAGTTGGCCTTCCTGACTTCCGGAGTAAGGTCCATGAACGGGTCCAGTACCCTTTCCCTTACGGCCTCCTCTATGCAATAATTTATGGACGGGTCCAGTTCACCGAGCTTGTCCTTGAAGAAATGGTAGGCTATGGCTACAGTGGCACCGTACCCGGCAGAGCCGAGGTCTATGATATATTCCCTCGGGTCCGGCAGGGCGCGATTGCTCGACTGGCGTGGATTATGGGCGGAAAGCACCCAGGATGTCATCTGGCAGCTCATCCAGAGCCCGTCGGCTATCTGGTCGATGAAACGTCCCTCGCCTTCCGCGAGCTCCGCCAGGATAAGGGTGTTCAGGGCTTTCCTGTTGGCTTCCAGAGGGTCTTCCATGACCTTCCGGTTCCCGCTCCTCTCGTATTCGAGATACGCCGTGGCCGGGATTATCTTCCATTCGTAGCCGAGGTAGCCCTCCCCGAGGGAAATGATGCGCCCGGCGTCCTGGGCGAAGATTTTCTGCCATGCGGCCCTGTCACCGTAACCGGGATAAGGGAACCAGCCGCCCCCTGCCTTCACCAGAGTGGTGTCCCCGGACTCGTGGAGGGCTTTTGCATAAGCCTTGTGGATAAAGTTCCGCTCCTCGTAGGCAGCAGCCTCCTGGACGGAAAAGAAAAAGGACGCGGATACCGCCACAGCAGCGGCAATGATCCATACTGTCTGTTTCAGTTTCATGATGATTATGCAGTTATATTGTCTGTTCCCTTGCAGCCCCGGGACCCTATTCCCCGAGGGTGATTTTACCGATGTAGAGGCCCCAGCACCCGTCGGTCACCACAGGTACCTCTTTCCCGGACCTGTCCCTGACCATCTCCGCCTTCTCCAGGAACGTGTGCGAGTGGCCGCCTATCACCATGTCAACGTTCTCCACCCCGGCCACAAGTTCCGGGTCGGTGAAGAAGTCCCCTTCATAGCCGAGGTGTGAAAGGCATATCACAAGGTCGCACTTCTTCCTGTTTTTCAGGAAATCCGCGTACTTCGACACTGTCTCCACCGGGTCGAGGTACTTCATCTTGTCGGCTATCTTACGGTCCACCACCACGGTAAGGTCCGTCAGCACGCCTATGACCCCTATCCTGAACCCGCCGCGGCGCAGTATGCACCAGGGCTTCACAAGCTTCCCGAGCTTCTCGTGGTCGAAGTCATAGTTGGCGCAGACCACCGGGAAATCCAGGCTTTCAATCCTTCGCGCAAGTTCGTCGAGCCCGTTGTCGAACTCATGGTTGCCGAGGCAGGCCACATCATAGCGCATGGCATTCATGCAGGCCGTCTCCACGTCCCCTTTCATCAGGGTGAAGTAGGAGGTACCCTGGCTGAAATCGCCGGCATCCACCAGCAGCACCCTGTTCCTCCCCATCGCGGCCCTTACGCTGTCCACGTATGCGGCACGCTCTATGACTCCCCCCAGCCCGGCATATTCCCCGGACCGTACCGGGTCTATGTGGCTGTGGGTGTCATTCGTATGCAGTATCACCAGGTCCTGGGCCGCCGCAGCCATGCACAGCCCGGCAAGAGCGGCCGTAAGAATCAATTTCCTCATATCCTTATTCCTTTACTCTACCGTCACCCTGCCGTCAACAGAATAGGTTATATCTCGTCCGGCAGCAGTCTCGGACTCTATGTAGCCGAGCATCACGTCGATGATGTCCACATCATCGTACACCTCCGTCTCCAGGGCATTCTTCCCTACATGCAGGTTGTCCCCTCCGTCCAGCAGGAAGGAGATGGTAGCCACCCCGTAGACCTTCCCGTCGTCCAGAGGCTCCCCGTCCACTGTGGCCGAAACCAGCCTTCCCCCGGAAACCTTGATCCTCACTCCCCCGAGCACCTGTATCCTCGTGGCGGCCATCTGCTCGAGTATGGCCCGCAGGTCACTTCCCTTCAGGGCCACATACACAATGCTGTTCTTGAAAGGGAACATCGAGAGCATGTCGTCCAGCAATATGTCCCCCTCCGGGAGATCCACACGGATACCGCCGAAATTCCCTATGCCGACATCCACCTTCTTCCCGGACTTCTCCTCCACCGCGGCCATTATTGTGTCGATGAACATATCCGAAAGGGCACATTCTGGAGCTTCCCGCACCATCGCCTCGGGAGCATGCCCTATCACCTTCTTCACCGGGGCCATCGCCGGCTGGGCATCCAGGACTGCAGAGGCCACGGCAGCCACCGTCCCGCCCCTGTAGACCCTGCCGTTCGGGGCATAGTAAGTCCGCCCTTTCACCCTGCCGACAGATTTCTCCACATCGTCGGCGGAGGGAGACACGCACCCTGTCCGCGAGCCGTCCATCCTGGCCCTCGACCAGCCGAAGGCACTCCCGCCGTCCTGTCCGTAAGCCTCCGCGCCCCATGCCATACAGGAGCACAAGGCAATAATAACGGTTATTTTTCTCATGTCAATGTCCATTGTATAAGCATTCTCCGGGCGGAAACCATCCGCCCGGCCCCTTCCGGAGGGAGGTCACTGTTTCAGCCACTTGTAAAGATCCCTGAATGTCGTCTTCTTCCCGTACATCAGTATCCCGATCCTGTAGATCTTGGCCGATATGTACGCCATCACCACAAATGTCAGGAGCAGGAGCGCCATGGAAAGGGCCAGCTCCCACAAAGGCACCCCGAACGGTATCCTCGCGAGCATAACGATAGGGGAAGTGAACGGTATCATGGAACCCCAGAACACTATCTGGCTGTCCGGGGCCTTGAAGGCATAGAACGCTATGAAGAAGGCTATGAGCAGGGGTATGGTGACCGGCATTTGCAGCTGCTGGGTATCCGCCTCGTTCTCCACCGCCGAGCCTATGGCCGCGAACAGGGAGGCGTAGAGCAGGTAGCCGAGCACGAAATAGATGATGAAGCTCAACAGGATTTCACCGTAGTTCAGGCTTCCGAGGGTCGACACCACCGCCGAGAGCTCGTTGTCCTGCGGCATTGCCAGCTGGCCGGCCGTCATCCCGGAAGGGTCGATCACGGACGGGTCCACCCCGAGGCCCTCGGCCATCTGTGTCATCTGCTCGCCCTGCATCCCGGCAGAGGAGACAAGGGAATCCATCCCGATGAATGAACCTATGCCTGTGACGAGCACAGCCGTGAGGATTATCCAAAGGAAGAACTGCGTCAGCGCGACTGCCGCCACCCCTATTATCTTGCCGAACATGAGCTCGAGCGAGTTGACCGAGGATATGAGCACCTCCACCACCCTGCTGGACTTCTCCTCGATGACACTCTGCATCACCATGGCCGAGAACATGGCAATGAACATGTATATGATTATGGCAAGTACCAGTGATACAATCATATAGACCTCCGAGGAGGTTATCTTCTCCTGTCCGCTGTCATCCATGGTATAGGTAGCCACCGGAATGTCCGCCTTCACATCCTCGAGAATCTGCTTCAGGCCCTTGATGTCGTAGGTGGCAAGGCGGTAGTCCTCCACCGCGGCATTCACATTGCGGCTCAATTCCTCTTTCATGTCCACGCTCAATGGCTTGTGGGAATATGCCGAGACAGATACAGTCTTTGTAGCCGTGTCCACCGGGGAAATCACCACCAGGGCGTCCAGCCCGAGGTCGAAATACCTGCTCTTCATGGAATCCACCGGCTCGGAAGAATAGTCGGTATAGCTGTACTGCGCGTTGCCGGTCATGTACGGGATGACAATTCCGGACCTGTCCACGACCCCTATCTCACGTCCCTTGTCCTCGGCCATGAACATTATGAGGCTCGGCAGGATGCACAGGGCCGCGAAGAATATCGGCCCGAGGAACGTGGTGAGAAGGAAGGACTTCTTCTTTACCCTTGTCAGGTATTCCCTTGATATGATGACATTTACCGTACGAAAATCCATATTCTATTCCTCCTCTGTGACTAATTTGATGAAAATGTCGTTCATCCTCGGGACGAGCTCCCGGTATGAATTGATTACAATCGGCAGCTCCACAAGGCTTTTCAGGACTTCAGACCTGTCCGTGGAGTCCTCAAAGGCGAGGACGGCCGTATGCCTTCCGGAATCGTCGCTGTCGGAGAGCACCCGGTATCTGCCAGGGACGGAGGCCACCGGCTCACGGGCGGTATAGACCAGCTCGAAATGGTTTTGCCCGTACTTGCGCCGCACCTCGTCTACACCCCCGGTTATAACGACATGGGACTTGTTTATAAGGGCTATGTTGTCGCAGAGTTCCTCCACCGATTCCATGTTGTGGGTGGAGAGGACTATGGTAGCGCCCTCCTCCTTGAGCCGGAGTATCTCGTCACGTATGACCTGCGCGTTCACCGGGTCGAAGCCGGAGAAAGGCTCGTCGAGAATAAGCAGCGAGGGCCTGTGCACCACGGTCGTGATGAACTGCACCTTCTGCGCCATGCCCTTGGAGAGCTCCTCCACCTTCTTTCCCCACCAGCTTTCTATGCCGAACCTGCTGAACCACTTCCGGAGTTCGGAGGCGGCGTCCCGGGCAGTCATCCCCTTGAGCCTCGCGAAATACATCGCCTGGTCCCCCACCTTCATCTTCCGGTACAGGCCCCTTTCCTCCGGGAGGTAGCCTATCCGCCTCACGTCCTTCTGGGTTATCGGCCTGCCGTCGAAAAAGATGGTCCCTCCGTTGGGTATAGTTATCCTGTTAATTATCCTTATCAGGGTGGTCTTGCCGGCCCCGTTCGGGCCGAGGAGCCCGAAGATATTGCCTTTCGGGATCTCGAGCGACACGTGGTCGAGAGCTATTTTCTCCCCGAAACTCTTGCAGACATCCTTGCACTGTATAATCGACATATTGCAAATATTTTATATTCCGTCACAAATCAGGCTCCGAGTATCCTGGCCACAAGTTCCATGAGCAGCCCGGCCTGGGTCGCTTCCCCGGCATTCCCGCCCTTCCCCTTGAAGTCATATTCCTTTATGAGGGTGATTATCCCCAGGCATTTCCGGGGAGGATAGTTCGCCGCCGCAGTCTCGTATTCCTTCAGGAAATACGGGCTTATCCCGAGCACTGCGGCCTTTTCCGGAGCCGTGGCCCTGGGATTCTTCATCATGAAGGCCTCATACTTCAATATCCTGTAGAAATGGTTGAACAGGGGGGCAGTGGCAAGCAGTAGCATGAATTTCGGGGCGTTGCCCATATAGGCCGCTATCTTCATGGCCCGGGCGGCATTTCTCGAGGAAAGCTCCCTCGTAAGCTCGAATATGCTGTACTGCCGGCTGATCCCGACATTCTGCTCTATGTCTTCAGCCGTTATCACTGCCGTCCCTTCCGGAAGGTTCTTGCGCATCTTTTCCGTCTCGATGGCGATCTTGTTCAGGTCGGTACCCGCGAACTCGGCCAGGAGGGCGGCTGCGTCAGGTGCTATGGAGAGGCCCTTCCCGCTGTAGAACGAAGTTATCCAGCGTACCATCTCGTAGTCCCTGACAGGGACTGACTCGACCACGGTGCCGGTCTTCCTTATGTTCCGGTAGAGCTCCTTCCTCTTGTCGAGCGACGCACCGTGGAGATACAGGACGAGGACCGTGGTCGGCATGGGGTTGAGGCAGTATTTCGCCAGGGCGTCGATGGTCTTCATGGCCTGGGCCTCCTTGACCACGACAAGCTGCCTCGCCGCAAAGACAGGATAGCGCATGGCCGCCGTCACAACCTTGTCGGCGTCGGTATCGGTACCGTAGAAGACGGTCTGGTTGAAATCCCTCTCGCTGTCCTCCAGGGCGTTCTCCATGATGGCGGCACAGACAGTCTCGGGATAGTAGGGCTCCTCTCCCATAAGCAGATAGACAGGACTGAAGATGCCCTTACGGACATCTTCAGCTATATCGCGACACTGCGCATCTATCTCTCCAAAGCCTTTTGCCATAACTTTGCAAAGATAGAAAAGTATTTGGATTTTCCGTCACTCTATACCCTCGAACGCGTAAGGAGCATAGATGTAGCCGAAATATTCGTACATCGGCTTCATGGAAGCCGCAGTCCTGGCGAGGAAACCGTCATAACCGGTCCTGGTCTCGCTCCATGCCACCTCGGACAGGGCCGCGAAACGCGGAAGGTCCATGTGCTGCATGTGGTCGAACGTGGCAATGTATTCTGTCCACGTGTTCGCCTGAATACCCCTGATATGCTTCCTCACCTCCTCGTCGAGCTGGTCGTAAGGGTCGAAGGAGTAGCATTTCGACAGAGGCACATATCCGCCGATACCGAGAGGCTCCCCGTTCGCTTCAGGGTCCGCCGTCTGGTAATAGTCGAGATAGAAAAATGTATTCGGGGCCATTATCACGTCGTTGCCCTGCCTTGCGGCGTTTATGCCGCCTTCAGGACCTCTCCAGGACATTACCGTGGCGGACTGGGTAACCCCTCCTTCGAGAATCTCGTCCCAGCCGATTATCTTCCGGCCCCTGGAGTTTAGATACTGCTCTATGCGGTGGAGCAGGTAGCCCTGGAGCTGGCGCTCGTTCTCAAGGCCCTCCTCCTTCATGCGCTTCTGGCATGCAGGACATTTCTCCCACCTTACCGAAGGGCACTCGTCGCCCCCGATATGGATATATTCAGAAGGGAAAAGGTCGCAGACCTCGTCCAGCACATCCTCGAGGAAGCCGAAGGTTGTCTCTTTCCCGATGCAGAACACGTCCTCGCTTATGCCCCAGGTGGTACGCACCTCGTAAGGCCCGCCTGTGCAGCCCAGCCACGGGTAGCAGGAAAGGGCGGCCACGGCATGTCCCGGCATCTCTATCTCCGGTATCACGGTAATCTGCCTGGCGGAGGCGTATTCCACGATATCCCTGACCTCTTCACGGGTGTAGTAGCACCCTTCCCCGTAAGGAGTCCCGTCATAGCCGGCCTTCTTGTCCCCGTACAGGCCTACCTTGGTCTCCTTGCGCACGGCCCCCTTGCTTGTAAGCAGCGGGTACTTCTCTATCTCCAGCCTCCAGCCCTGGTCATCGGTCAGATGCCAGTGCAGGGTATTCAGCTTGTGAAGAGCCATTATATCTATGAAGGTCTTGAGCTCGTCGACCGTGAAGAAATGCCTGCAAGGGTCGAAATGTGCCCCGCGGTATGAGAAATGAGGCTTGTCCTTGACAGTCAGGCAAGGGACCGTGAAAGCCGTTCCGGGAGCAGCGGCCCCTGCCGACTGCACCAGGACCTGGCCCAGGGTCTGGAGCCCCCACCATACGCCCCTGGATGTACCTCCGGTCACGGATATGCCCTTCCTGGAAATCTCCAGCACATATTCCTCCTCCGCAAGGGAAGGGTCCAGGGCCAGGAGGACGTCCGCCTCCGCGCGGTCAGCGGCAGCCGCCACCGGAGGAAGGGACACGGCGGAGACTATCCGCGTGAATCCCGTAGGCAGGTCCACGGTACCCGGGGCATACGGCTTCTCCATGGTCTCGGCCCATACTGCCACGAGGCCTTCCAGGGAGGCGTCCGCCGGGCAGACGGAAAGACCGTCCGGCTGGATTTCAAAAGTAGAGTGGCTCTGCTTCACTTCGGAAGGCTGAGGCACTATGCTTACAGGTACCGTCTGGCGGCAAGCGCAGACCGACAGTACAGAGACAGCGACAAGGGCTGTTTTCAAGAATCTATTATCCATATTCATATCTGTTGGAAAGTCAAGCAGGGCGTGTCACAATGCAGATTCTGCTACACTTTCATCATGACACGCCCCTAATATAAAAATTTTATGCAAGAAACAGAGAACCTGCCTGGACTTTTCTCAAAGTTTCAGCGGATTACTTCCATTCATCATGCTGCACAAGGACTCCTCCGCCCGTGTCTATCTCGGTCTGCGGGATAGGCCATACAGTATCCTGCGGCCCCCTGAAGCTCCTGTTGTAGACGGATATGCCGAATTCGGTATCCTTCATGCCGGTATTCTTCACCTCCCACATCGTCTTTCCATTGCTGTCCTTCCAGCGGTACAGGTCGGCGAACCTCAGGTCCTCGAAAGCCAGCTCGATCCTCCTTTCATGGCGGATTATATCCCGGAGGGTGGACTGGTCGAGGGCAATACCCATCTTGGTAACCTCAGCATCCTCGACAGAAGGCATGCCCACGCGGGCCCTGACCTCGTTTATGTACTTGGTGATTTCGGAAGGCTGGTAACCTCCCTTCTCGTTCATGGCCTCGGCAAGCGACAGGAGGACTTCGGCATACCTTATTACATAATAGTCCATCGTGCCGTCGTACTCGTTGGCAGTGTCCCACGGAGTGAAGAACTTGCGTATATGGCAGGTGGATTTGGCCTTCAGCTTCTTCGTATCATCCGAATAGTCGTAGACCTTGCCGTTCCACTCCATGCCAGGGGCCATTATAGTGGCGTAGAAGCGAGGGTCCCTGTTCTCCCAGCGCGCAAGGTCCGGGTTGTTCACATCATAATTACCCGCCTTGTCTGCAGGGTAAAGCGTAGTCTGCCCTATCGGGAGCCCGTCCGTGAAGTAGAAGTCGTCCGCAAGGTCGAAGGATGCCTCGGCAGCGTTCAGAGGGGCGCTCCATGCTATACCGAAGGTGCTGCCCTCGCCCTGTCCAGGGCCCACATAGTGCACACTGAAAAGTATCTCGTCACAGGTCTCGTTCTCGGTCTTGAAAAGATCCGCGAAATTGGCCTTGTAGTCAGTCCCGTCGCCGGACTTGAAAAGCTCCACCTTCCCGTAGACCTTGTTGTATGCTTCTATGGCTTCAGTCCACATTTCAGTGTAGAGGGCGATCCGTCCCATTATGGCGTAGCCGGCTTCCTGGCTCATGCGGCCCACAGGAGCGGAGCTCTTCGGAGGAAGTATGGGCACATAGGTACCCAGGTCGGCAAGGAGGGCCTTGGCTATATCGGCCTTGGCTGTCTTCGGGGCTGTCGCCTCGGAGAGGGTCAGGGGTTTCGTCAGGTATGGGACGTCCCTGAAAGTGGAGATGAGGTTGCAGTAAAGCAGAGCCCTCAGGGCAACGGCCTCGGCGACATAGACATTTTTCGCGTCATCGGCCAGTCCAGGTATAAGGTCTATATTCTGGATAAGGGTATTGCACCTTTTTATCCCTTCATAGTTTCCCTTCCAGTAATTGTTTATATGGCCGTAGCTCGTCGCGTACGTCCCCATGGAGATTTCCGCCCCGGCGCACCATGTTCCCCAGCTGTGCCAGCCGTTGTCTGTGGAAGACTCCCTCCTGATGACACCGAAACCGCCGCCATCCACATTGTCATTGTACATGTTTATAGTCTGAAGGGCGTCATAGCATGCCGTCAGCGCCATGAGCGCGTCGGCCTCGGTCTTCCAGAACGTATTCTGGGAAAGCTGGTTCGGGTTGTCTTTCTGCAGGAAATCCGAGCAGGATGCCGCAGTCGTCAGGACAGCCGCAGACAAGACGATTGAAAATATATTGTTCATTTTCATCTTATGTTCCTCCGAATGATTAGAATTCAATGTTAACACCGATAGAATATGTCCTCAGGTTAGGGTGGATGTCATTCCTGGTATCTCCTGATGTCTTCTCCGGGTCCCAGTCCTTGAGCTTGGTGAAAGTAAGGAGGTTGGTTCCGGAAAGATATACGCGGATGTGAGAAATGCCGGCCTTGTCCAGGCCTTTCTGGCGGAATGTGTAGCCCACCTCCAGGTTCTTCAGCCTGAGGTAGTCGGACCTTTCAAGCCAGAATGAGGACATCTTGTCGTTCACCGACCTTCCGAGTGCAGGGAGGGACCCGTCCACATTGGTAGTAGACCAGCGGTCGAGCCAGCGGTCCGTGAAGTTGCCCCTGATGTCGGAAGTTGTCTCCCAGCTGTAGCGGTATATACCGGCCACACCCTGCCAGAATGTGCTCACGTCAAGGTTCTTCCACGAGAAGCCTATATTGAACCCGTATGTGAAGTCCGGGAACGGGTTACCTATGATCTGGCGGTCGTTGTCATCTATATTGCCGTCGTTGTTGAAGTCTTCGTACATGATGTCTCCCAATGCAGGGGCCGCCCCGTACTGGGTCGCCACCACCTTGCCCTCGGCGTTGGTACGGTTCAGGTCAGCATCCGTACGGTAGAGCCCGATGGCCTTGAGCCCGTAGTAGGAGTTTATCGGTTCCCCGACACGGTTGATGGTGTTGCTGCCTATACTTTCGGTCAGGTTGCCCATCGTCAGGATTGTATTCTTCACATGGGAGAGGTTGAAGCCTGCATACCAGCTCCAGTTCCCCTTGTGGTCCTGGTAGTTCATCGAGAGCTCCCATCCGCGGTTCCTTACGGCTCCGACATTCTGGTAAGGGGCACTCAGCGTACCGAGGAAGATTCCCGGCATGGCCAGCTGCATGAGGATGTCGTAGGTCTTCTTGTCATACCAGTCGAAGCTGGCCGTGATACGGTTCTGGAGGAAGCCGAGGTCGAGGCCGACGTTCACGGTGCGGGTCGTCTCCCACTTGATATTCTCGTTTGCCACGGAGGTCTCCACCACTCCTGTCTGCTTGTTCCCGGACTGGTCGAAATAGTAGTTGCCGTCAGCCCCGAGAGTGACAGAGTAAGGATAGTTGCCTATCTCCTGGTTTCCGAGAGTTCCCCAGGATGCCCTGACCTTTCCGAAGAACCAGTTCCTTGCCTTTGCCATGAACGGCTCTTCCGAGAAGACCCATCCTGCCGACACCGAAGGGAATGTAGCATACCTGTTGTTCTTAGGCATACGTGAGGAACCGTCCCGGCGGAGCGTGAACTCGAAGAGGTAGCGGTCCGCATAGCTGTACTTCACCCTTCCGAAGAACGACTGCAGGGAGTATTCCTCAAGGCTGCCCGAAGCCGTCGGGTTCAGGGTACCGCCGTCAAGCTGGAAGATGGTCTCGGTAGGGAATCCCTGCTTCGAGGCCTCGGTGATGTATATCTGGTTCCCGAGGATGGAATGTCCGAGGAGGACGCCTACGGTATGCTTTCCGAAAGTCTTGTCGTATGTCAGGAGGTTTTCATTCGCCCACCTGAGCTGGCGCCAGTGGTAGTCCGTCAGCGTATTGGTCTCGCCAGGGGCCTTGAGCTCGTTGCCGTCGGCGTCATACCTCGCGTGGTTCTTGTCCAGGTATGTCTTCTTGGCCTGGTAGTCGAAATTGTAGGATATGCTCGTCTGGAACTTGAGCCCGTCGATTATGTCGATGCCGGCGAATGCCTTGCCGTTGAACCTCCAGTAGTTGTTGAGGCGGTAGCCGCGGTTCATCTCGTCAATAGGGTTCTTCACCTTCTCGGCATCGGCGATGGTGCCGTCGACATAGCCGTAAAGACCGTTGGAATACTGCACAGGCACTGTCGGCCTCGTAAACCACGAGACATAGCGCATGATACTGGTTTCCCCTGAAGGGGCCACGGCAGGCTCAGTGACGTTGTTCCTGTTTCCGGAGAGATTGATACCGAAGAAGAAACGTTTGTAGCGGGTATCAAGGTTTGTCCTGAAGGCTATTTTCTCCACCCCGGTGTTGAGCATTATACCTTCCTGGTTGGAGTAGGTGAGGGAGGCCATGTAGTGAGTGTTCTTTGTGCCGCCCGAAACCGAGAGGTTGTGCTGGTGCATGCTGGCATTGCGCATTACTGCACGGAGCCAGTCCGTATTTGCATAGCGGTCAGGGTCGGACCCGTCGAGGAGCTTCTGCAGCGCAACATCGTCATACAGTGTGCCGGTAGAGCCCTGGGCCCTCTGCGCATCGTTGTACATGAGCGCCCAGTTGTACCCGTCCACGAAGTCCGGGAGCACGGTCGGGGTCTGCAGGGTGTAGCTGCCGTTGTATGTAACCTTCGTGCGGGACTCGCCGCCACGCTTTGTTGTTATGAGGATAACACCGTTGGCCGCCCTCACTCCGTATATGGCGGAGGAAGCCGCATCCTTCAGCACGGAAATGCTCGCGATGTCCGCAGCCGGGATGTCGGATATCTGGGAGAGGGTACCCTCCACGCCGTCGATAAGGACCATCGGGTCGTTGTTGTTGAATGTCCCGATTCCCCTTATCCTGATTTCCGGGGTATCGTTTCCGGCCTGCGCTCCGTTCTGTGTGAGCACGAGACCCGGCATACGTCCCTGGAGCAGGGTCGTGGTGTTGGCGACAGGGATGTCCTCGAGGTCTTTCGCGGACACGGCGGACACCGCGCCTGTCAGGGTGACCTTCTTCTGTGTACCGTATGCGACCACTACCACATCCTCAAGGACAGTGGCATCCGGTTCAAGCGCAATATCCACAACTGCCCTGTCCCCCGGGACGACTGTCTGCGGCCTGTATCCTACACAACTGATTTCAAGTATCTGCCCGGGAGCCACATCTATGGAATAGGTACCGTCCATGGAGGTTACCGTACCGGTTGTTGTCCCCTGGATAAGGACACCTGCCCCAATGACAGGTGCTCCCGTCTCGTCTGTAACTGTTCCCTTGACTGTATGCACCTGGGCATTGACCAGCAGGGAAGACAGCAGCATCAGGCCTGTGAGCAACAGGCGGAAAAAGTTTCGGTGCTGTTTCATAATGTAGTTAGTTTTACTATTTATACATGGAAGGTGCATGAATTTTTCCGGAAATTCTTTTATGGAACAAAATTCAAACATCTTCTTACAAGATGTCACCGAAAATGGATTTCAGGTAAACATCGTAAGCAAATATAGGGTTTCAGGTTACAATTTTTAAAGACAAACGGGACAATTTAAAGGACAAACGGGACAATTTCCCTGTTTTTACCGCTTTCTGTCCTTCAGGTACTGGCTCGGGGTGCACCCGAACTCCCTCTGGAAACATTTCGCGAAATAGGACGGGTCGGTGAACCCTACCGAGTACATGACCTCGGAGACGGTGAAATGAGCCTGGTCCAGCATCAGGGAAGCCCTCTTTATGCGTATATTCTTGATATAGTCCACAGGTGAATAGCCGGTAAGCGGCTTCAGCTTCCTCGACAGCTGCTTTGTGGACACCCCGGCCTTCTCCGCGAGGAAGGACACGTTCAGTTCCGGCAGGCTTATATTCTCCTCTATTATCTTGACTATCTCGGAAAGGAACTTCTCGTCCGCCGACATCAGGTGGGCCTCCTTCGGGGCCGGCGCAGGCTCGGCGGAAACGGATTCCCTGAGGCGGGAGCTCTTGCCGAGGAGGGCCGACACCTTGAGACGGAGCTTCTCCGCATTGAACGGCTTGGGGATGAACGCATCCACCCCGGCCTCGATGGATTCCTTCTCCGTGAGATAGTCCGTTTTCGCCGTAAGCATGATTAAAGGCACCACGGCCCCTTCAGCCTCGGCCCTGACCTTGCGGCAGAACTCCATGCCGTCCATTATCGGCATCATCATGTCCGCTATGACGAGGTCCGGGCGGATCCTGCGGAAGAGGGTGAGCCCGTCCCTGCCGTTCCAGGCCGTATATACGCAGGCAAGGTCCGAGAACAGGTCGGACATGAAGGAGGAGAGGTCCTCGTTGTCCTCCACCACAAGGATGGTGTAAGGCCTTTCCTTGCCGGCATCCTCCGCCGGTCCGGTGTTATGCCTCGCCTCCGGAGGGAGCTCCACTATGAAGGAGGTGCCCTTGCCTTCGCCGGAGCTGACAGACACGCTTCCGCCATGCTCCTCGACATATTTCTTCACCATGTACAGCCCGAGTCCCGTCCCCTTTATCTTGCCCCGGGTCGCCGAGGACTGGTAGAAACGGTAAAAAATGTACGGGAGGTCGCTCTCCGGTATGCCGATACCGCTGTCAGTGACCGTCAGGTACAGCTTCCCGGAATATCCGTCCACATAGAGGGAAATATAGATGCTCCCGTCGTCAGGAGTATATTTCATGGCGTTGGAGACCAGGTTGTCCACCACAGACTCCAGCTTCTGGCTGTCACAGCTGTAGAAGACATGGGTGGACTGGCAGTTGAAGGAAATCCTTATCTTCCTGGAGGCGGCTTCCGGCATATACCTCGAGAGCAAGTTGCGCACAAGGTCCGAAAGGTCTATGACGGAATGCGCCGGGACATGGTCCACGGAACCGGCATTCTTGTAGTCCAGCATCCTGCCCAGCAGGGTATTCAGTCTCTCGGCATTCTTCATCATGACCTCGAGCTGCTTCCGGATACCGTCGTTCCCCGGCATCATGAGGATTCTGCCGAGGGGCCCTATTATGAGGCTGAGGGGTGTCCTGAGGTCATGGGATATCCCTGTCAGGAACTCCGCCTTCACAGACGCCTGCTCCATGAGCACCTCCCTCTCGAAACTTACAGTCTTGAGCCTTTCCCTTATCCTGGAATAGTGCCTGCTCCACACCACGACCACCGCGATTACCAGCAGATAGATGACAAAGGCCACGGGTGAGAGCAGCCACGGAGGACGGACCCTTATGCCCAGGGTGCTGGCCGTGCCGGGCGAAGGCTCCCCTTTGTCGTCGAGGAGGCAGACCGACAGGCTGTATTTCCCGGGGATGAGGCTGACGAAGGATATCGTGTTGACCCCTGTCTTCAGCGGCTCCCAGGAGTCGCTCACAGGGTCGAGCCTGTATGCGTACTGGTCCAGTTCGGGAGAGGTGAAGTTCATGGACGCGAAAGACACGGAGAATGCGTTGTCGTCCGGGCCAAGCTCCATGTCCCTCATGAAACGGAGGTTGATGCCGGGGCCGCCTTCTGCGGAACCGGCAGGAAATGCCTTTCCGTTGATCTCCGCAGTCATGAAATAGGCCCTGCGGGACGTATATGCTGTCCTTTTCACCGGAAGACGGACCTTGTAGAAGCCGTCAGACGCCCCGAGGAAGAGGGCGTCAGCATACGGGTCGTACCCTATGGAAGTGTACCGTCGCGATACAAGTGGCAGTTTGTGCAGGGTCTTCCCGGACAGGCTCACCTGCCATACATCCCCTGCGGAGGTGGTAAGCCACATGTTCCTGTCGGATACGGCCATGCCCAGGACCTCCGCCCCTGTGGACCATTCCGGGAAAGGGACCTGGGTTACAGCGAGAGTCCTGGTGTCTATGCACAGCAGGCCCCTGTCATACCCGACCCAGACGTTCCACCTCCCGTCACAGATCATGCATTGGGGGACAGTGTCCTCCCCTATGTAACCGGCCACGTCGAACATCATCAGGCTGTCCTTGCCCGGGGCAATCCTGCCTATGCCGGGGATGTTGTAGTACAGGACCCACAGGGCACCGGAAGAATCCGGCAGCACCCTGCGGACCTGGCCCGCCCCCGTACTGTCCACGAAAATCCGTTCCGGGGCCACGTCCTTTCCGCCGAGGAGGGCGGCCCTGTCATATTTCAGTACTCCAGAGGAAAATGTCCCGACCCAGACCTTGCCGCTGCCGTCAACCGCCACATCGTGGCACCATTCGGCATTCCAGTCCTCTATCCCGGGCCCTGTCTTCCGGAATGCGCCCTTCCTGCGGTCATAATACAGGACACCTCCGTCGGATGCCGCCCAGATGTCGCCGTTGCGGGGATCCCGGAACATGGAATGTACGGAATTGTGGGGCAGAGGGTTCCTCCTGTCGTAGATATCGAAGGTCCTGGACCTGCCCTGACCTTCCCCGGCTATGTAGACTATGCCGTTGGAGCCGCCGCACCAGAGGCCGGACCCGTTCCCGAGGACTATCATCGAGGATATCGGCATGCCCCTGCCGTTCCCGGTGAAGGAACTCAGGGGCATGAACTCCTCGATGTCAGAATATACGGCGACGGATACCCCGTCATGGGTCCCGGCCCAGGTGTTCCCGGACCTGTCCACAAACAGAGACTCCACATCGTTGTCGGACAGGGAGGAACGGTCTCTCGCATCGTGGCCGACATGACGTATCGTGGCCCCGTCATAAATGTAAAGTCCGGCGTCCGAACCTATGACAAGGCTGCTGTCCCGGTCTATTATGATGTCATTTATGACCGAATGCCTTATCTCTTCCACCGCGACGGGACAGGAGTCGCCGGGGCCGTATTTCCACAGGCCCTTCTGCGTACCGAGCCAGATGCACCTTCTCTTCGCGTCAGGGCAGATGGAGTAGACGAAGATGTCCTTCTGGTTCCCGTTAAGTTTCCGGACGGTGTCCCCCTCCAGCAGATACAGTCCGTCGAAGGTCCCGCAATAGATACGGCCTTCCACAGCAGCCAGCACATAGACGGCCATATTGCCGCCTCTTGAGTCCGTGACCCTTATTCCGGTTATCTCCCCGCTGCCCGTGTCATAGCACGCTATACCCGAAGCATGTCCGGCGTACACCTTCCCGTCGTGGCAGCAGATGCTGCGCACCACCCCTTCTGTCCTGCCGTCCAGGGGATGTTCCCGGTATTTCCCGGTCCTTATGTCATAAAGCAGTATCCCGCTGTCTGTCCCGAGCCACAGGGAGTCCCCGGAGAGGACGGAGCACTGTATCTGCACGGCCTTGTCCGGGCCGTTGCACGCATAGACAGTGAAGCCGTCGTACGCATACAGCCCCTTGTTAGTGCCCAGCCATACCAGCCCTGTGGTGTCCTGCACTATATCGTTCACGACAGGCGCATCTATCCTGACAGGAATCCTCTCGAAAACCTGGTAGCCGGTTTTCCCGCCCTGAGCTGCAGTCAGCCAGGGCAGGGCCAGGACAAGGAGCAGGAGGACCGCCCTCATCGCCACTCGTAATATCTTATCCAGTCAACCTCCATCTCGACCGGCAGGTCAGCCGGGTCCACCTGGCCCACCCACTGGCCGCCGAGCTGCATGTCCACAAGCAGGAACATTTCCTTGTAGAAAGGGAACTGCCCGAGAGAGTCGAGCTCCGCGACGCGGGGATAGACGAAGTTCCTGACCCCGTTTATATGGAACACCACGCTGTCCGGCCAGATGTCCACCCCGTAGACATTGAAATCGTCCGGATTGATGGGTGCAGTGCTGCCCTGGCGCGGGCTGTCCCCCTTCCCGAGGGTATAGGTGTAGCGGGAATGGACTGTCTGGTACGCGACAGTGTCGTAGTTGAGCCTTTCCATTATGTCTATCTCCCCGCCGTCAGGCCAGCTGTTCCCCGGGTCGGAGGTATCGTAAGGGAGAAGCCATATCGCAGGCCAGGCCCCTGTCGCACCCTGGAGCTTCGCCCTGACCTCCATACGGCCCGGCGCGAACGCCTTTTTCCCCTTTGTCCACAGCCCTCCAGTGAGGTAGGCGGCGGTATCCGCAGTCCTGTCTTCGTTGACTATGCCCCTCAGCAGGAGATTGCCGTCCCTGAAGCCGAAGCATTCCGGGTCGGATGACTGGGTGTTCTGCCAGTCGGCCGTCCCCCTGGCGGTATGGCTCCACACGGACCAGTCTATGGTCTCCGATTCAAAATCTTCTTCCCAGGAGAGCCTCCACCGCGGTTCCACAGAACAGTTGAAGGCTGAAGCGGCTGTCACAAAGAGCGCTGCCGCAAGAAAAATCCGGTTCTTCATCATTTTCCAGTTTTATCAAGGGTTGTCATGTCACAAAAATAGGCATTTAAAGAAACGGAACATCATATCCCGGACTGTTTCTCAAAAAAAATTCGGACAATATGAAAAAGAAAACAGACACCGTGCCCGGTCACAGGAAATTTCAGTCAAGAAATCTTTTTTTGATTCAAAACTGTTTCTTATCTTGTAGACCGTTTCCGGCAATCCGGCAAATCACCCATAAAACTAATAATATTTAAGTAAAAACCATGACACTGAAAAGAACCAGTCTTTTGCTTCCGGCACTGTTCATTGCCGCAGGCATCTCGGCGGCGGAGCAGACAGAATGGCAGGACCCTCTGGTGAATGCCGTCAACAGGGCTCCAATGCACACAAGCTACTTCGCTTATCCTGACGCAGAAGAAGCTGCGGAAGGATGCAGGAGCTCATCTTCGAACTACATGTCCATCAACGGTCTCTGGAAATTCAACTGGGTGCGTGACGCTGATATGCGCCCTACAGACTTCTTCCAGACGGGATTCAACGACAAGGGATGGGACGAGATCCCTGTGCCGGGGATATGGGAACTGAACGGCTATGGGGAAGCCCTGTACAACAACATCGGCTACGCATGGCAATACCAGTTCAAGAACAACCCTCCGGAGGTCCCGGTCGAGGACAACCATGTGGGTTCGTACAGGCGTGAGGTCACCGTACCGGAATCGTGGTCCGGGAAACAGATCCTCGCACATTTCGGGAGCGTGTCCTCCAACATCTACCTGTGGGTCAACGGCAAGTTTGTCGGCTACAGCGAGGACACCAAGCTGGAGGCTGAGTTCGACATCACCAAGTACGTAAAGCCTGGAAAGAACCTGATTGCCTTCCAGGTATTCCGCTGGTGCGACGGCTCCTACTTCGAGGACCAGGACTTCATGAGATACTCCGGGGTAGCGAGGGACTGCTACCTGTACTCCAGGGAGAAGGTCCGCATCCAGGACATAAGGGTCACCCCTGACCTGGACGGGGAATACCGGGACGGCTCTCTGGACATCCGCCTCGAGCTTACGGGGAACTGTAGCGTGGACCTCGTGCTCACTGACTGCTCCGGGACGAAGGTTGCCGAGAAGCATGTCTCCGGGAAAAAGGGCATCCAGAACGTGTCCATGGAGGTAGCCTCTCCTGAAAAGTGGACGGCAGAGACCCCGTACCTGTACACCCTCACCGCCACTTCCACGGCCGGGAATGCCCAGGAGGTGATTCCTGTGAAGGTCGGGTTCAGGAAAGTGGAGCTCCGCGACGCACAGGTCCTCGTGAACGGACAGCCGGTGCTTTTCAAGGGAGCAAACAGGCATGAGATGGACCCTGACGGGGGATACCTCGTGTCCAAGGAGCGTATGCTCCAGGACGTCTTGAGGATGAAGCAAATGAACATCAATGCAGTACGCACCTGCCACTATCCTGATGACAGATACTGGTACGAGCTCTGTGACAAATACGGGCTCTATGTAGTCGCCGAAGCAAATATCGAGTCCCACGGGATGGGCTACGGGGACGAGAGCCTCGCGAAGTTCCCTCTCTACGGAAAGGCGCACCTTGAAAGGAACGAAAGGAACGTGCAGAGGAACTTCAACCATCCTTCAGTGATCTTCTGGTCCCTCGGGAACGAGGCCGGGTTCGGCGTGAACTTCGAGGAGTGCTACAAGTGGGTGAAGAATGAAGACCCTTCCCGTCCTGTCCAGTACGAGCGTGCAGGGAAGAATGACTTCACCGACATCTTCTGTCCTATGTACTTCTCGTATGAAGAGTGTGAGGAATACTGCGGGAACAATCCGTCCAAGCCGCTGATACAGTGCGAGTATGCCCATGCCATGGGTAATTCGGAAGGCGGCTTCAAGGAATACTGGGACCTCATCCGCAAATACCCTTCCTACCAGGGAGGCTTCATCTGGGATTTCGTGGACCAGTCCCCGAGATGGTATTCTGCCGAAGGGAAGATGTTCTACGGCTATGCCGGGGATTTCGACCGCTACGATGTGGACAAGGACCAGAACTTCTGCAACAACGGCCTCATAAGCCCTGACCGCCGCTTCAACCCTCATGCATACGAGGTGCAGCACATCTACCAGTCCATCTGGGCTTCCCCTGTGGACCTGGGCAAGGGAGTGGTTTCCGTGTACAACGAGAATTTCTTCCGCGACCTTTCGGCATACCGCCTCGAATGGCAGCTTTCCGCAGAGGGCAAAGTCATGCAGTCCGGTTATGTGGACAACCTCGACATAGCTCCGCAGCAGACCGCCGAAGTAACTCTCGGCTATGACTACAGCCAGGTATGCGAATGCAAGGAATGGATGCTGGACATACGCTTCACCCTGAAGAAGGCGGAGACCCTGCTCCCTGCCGGATATACGGTAGCATACAACCAGATTCCAGTGACCGGGTACACCTACGATGCCGGCATAGCCAATGTCACAGGCAGCAACCTCGCTGTCCACACCCCTGAATTTGCCGTGAACGACGAGAGGTACCTCATCCTCAAGGGCGAGGACTTCCGCATCGAGTTCAACAAGAAAGACGGCTTCATCTCCCTGTACAGGGCAGGAGGACGCGACCTGCTGGCCGAAGGCTCCACGCTCAGGCCTTATTTCTGGAGAGCCGGTACCGACAACGATTTCGGCGCGAGCCTCCAGAACAAGTACAAGGTCTGGAAAAACCCTGAAATCCGCCTCGTATCCCTCGACCACGGGACAAAGGACGGAATGGCTACAGTCTCGGCTTCCTATGAGCTCCCGGCTACAGGGGCAAAACTCACGATGGAATATACGGTAAACAACCTCGGTGCGGTGAAGGTGGTGCAGCGCATGGCCGCCGGGGAAGCAGGGAAGGTCCCTGACATGTTCCGCTTCGGGCTCAGGATGGAGATGCCAGGAGGGTACGACACCGTGGAATATTACGGCAAAGGTCCTTTCGAGAACTATGCGGACAGGCAGCACGCAGCCCTTGTAGGCCTTTACAGGCAGAGTGTGGCTGAACAGTTCTATCCGTACATCCGTCCGCAGGAGACCGGGACAAAGGCCGGGCTCAGGTGGTGGGAAGTCCTCGACGCCTCCGGGTCAGGGCTGCGTTTCCACAGCGACGCTCCTTTCTCTGCCTCTGCCCTCGAATACAGCATCGAGATGCTCGATGACGGCACGGCAAAGGACAACAGGCATCCGTCCGACCTGGAGAAGAACGGCCTGACGAACCTGTGCATCGACAAGGCGCAGATGGGTCTCGGCTGCGTGGACAGCTGGGGTGCCCTGCCTCTTGATGAATACCGCCTGCACTACGGTGACTACGAGTTCACCTTCATCATGCAGCCGGTATGCCACCAGTACGACATGAGATAGGCCAGGAAAGGACTGAAAAGTCCGGCAAAGGCTTACAGATTAAGAGAAAGAGGGTGACCCAAAAACCCCAAAAAAGTCCCGTAGGGACCGCACCGGGTAGGTGCGATATCCCCCTAATAGGGGGTTAGGATGGGTCCAGGTTAAACTGAAGTTTTTCCATATCCTCACCTCGGCAATTTGTGCAAGCACAATTGCTCTCTGTTCGTCAATGGCTTCGAAGAAAGACGTTTGAGGGTGACACAAAATCTCTTTTGTGTCGCCCTCTTTTATTCGTACTCCTGCTCGGACAATCATGAATCCTGCATATCCTCGTCCTCGGAAGCCCTGCGCACCGACGCAGGTATATGGCAGATACTGTCAACCTCGCCGAGGAGGGCGGCGGTACGGGCCTTCCTGAAAGAGTGCTCGGAGCGCAGTGCGGCCCTCATTTCCCGGCGCCGGGCGAGCTCCTGCCTGTGCGTCTCGCCGTTCCGCCTTATCCTGTCCCCAAGCAGGGCAAGAGTCTCCTTCCTCCGCTTCGGGGACAGGCTGCATTCCCAGACTGTTACCACATTCCATCCGAGGGCCTCGAGCCTGAATGCCACGGCAGTGTCCCTCCTGCGGTTCCGTTCCACCTTCCTGCGCCAGAAATCAACATTGCTCCTGGGAGGCACATAGAGCCGGCATCCGGCATGCCCGTGCCAGAAGCAGCCGTTGACGAATATCACGGTGTTGTACCTCCGCAGCACTATGTCGGGACTTCCCGGGAGGGAGGAGACATTCACCCTGAAACGGAAACCGGCGGCAAAAAGGGCCCTGCGGACCACCAGTTCAGGACCGGTGTCCCGGCTACGGATATGCGACATGCATTTGTGCCGCTGTTCTTTTGTCATCTTGTCCGCCATTGTCAGGTAATACGGTGCGCAGGAGGGAGATTAGGATGGGTCCAGGTTAAACTGAAGTTTTTCCATATCCTCACCTCGGCAATTTGTGCAAGCACAATTGCTCTCTGTTCGTCCAGTCTTTCGAAGAAAGACGTAAGAGAGGGTGACCCAAAAGCCTTAACAAGTCCCGCAGGGACCGCACCGGGCAGGTGCGAGATCCCCCTGATAGGGGGTGCAGGGGGTTGAGATATGGTTTGTCTTTCGAAGAAAGACGTTTGAGGGTGACCCAAAAGCCTTTTGGGTCACCCTTTCTCTTATTAATTACACATCGTCTTTCCGATGTCAGTTCCGTTCCCGGATATCCGGAGTCACCGGCCATATATCAATTCGCCCTTTTCTCCTTTACCCTTACAAGTTTCTCCTTCAGGACGTCAAGGCAATCCACCACCGCGTCCTCGAATGTCCTTGCGTTCCTCTCTACCACTACGTCATTGCCTGGAATCTGTACCAGCACCTTCACATTCTTGTTCTCATGCTCCGGAAGCAGGGACATCGAGACTTCCACACCGATGATCTCATCGTAGAACTTAGACAATTTGGACAGTTTCTTCTCTACGAAGTCCAGCAACTTCTGATCTGCATTGAACTTGATGGATTGTACTCTAATCTCCATTTTTACCTCCGTTTTTAGCCCTGGGGTGGGCAGATTCATAAACACTTTTCAGTTTCTCGATGGAGTTATGGGTGTAGACCTGGGTCGCGGCAAGCGAGGAATGGCCGAGGAACTCCTTTATTGAATTCAGGTCCGCCCCGCCGGAGAGAAGCTCCGTCGCCACCGTATGCCTGAGGACGTGCGGGGACTTCCTGCCTGCAAAACCTCCGGCACTTCCAAGTTCCTGCCTGACTATCCTGGCCACAAGTTCGGGATAGACGGCCCGTCCCTTCGCAGTGACGAACAACGGCGCCCCGGGTGTCTGCACACCACCCACCATCGTGTCAACTGATTGTAAATATAACGAAATTTCTTTACAAAAAGAATGCAGGAGCGGAATTTCACGCATTTTGTCCCCCTTGCCCCTGACGCGCATCACCTCCCTCGAGAAATCTATGTCGCCACGCTTCAGGGACACGAGCTCGGAGCGCCGGATCCCTGTGTTGTAAAGCGTCGACACCACGGCCCTGGACATCCTCCGGCGGTAATCCTCCGGCGAAGTGTCCGGTATTTCGGAGGCGTAGATGTCCGTCCGTGCGAAATAGTTGTCGAGGTCCTGCTCCCTGAAAAACTCCGGCAGCCGTTTCTCCATCCTTGGACGCTTCACAAGCTTAACCGGATTGGACTTGAGGACCCCTTCCTTTATAAGGAAACGGCAGAACCCGCTCAATACCGAAATATGGAGGTTTACCGTCCTGGCCTTGAGCTTCATCCCGAGCAGATGCACTTCATAGCCCCTTATGATGCCCGGGATGAGGGATTCGGCCAGTTCCTGGTCCGAACCGGCCCCGGCATAGGTGCGGAACGACTCCAGGCAGTCCGCATAGATCCCGGCTGTCCTCACGGAATATCTCCGGACCGCCGATATGTATTCCAGATATTTCCGGACAAGCTCCATGCTCACTTCTCCACAGGGACAAGGCCCATTTCAGCCGCCTTTGCCCGCATCAGGGCTTCGGCCTCCCCGAAATTGTTGCCGATAACCCCGTCAAGTATGGCATTCTTGACATATTCCTTCAGCTCCCCTATCTGGCGGCACGGAGGAATCCCGTAAAGCGCCATGATATATTCCCCGGTAACCGGATTCTTGAAGTTGCGTATCGCATCCTTCTCCTCCACTTCCGCCAGCTTGCGCCTGACTGTCTCGAAATTCCTTTTCAGCCTCTCCACCTTGCGAGGGTTCTTTGAGGTGATGTCCGCATTGCACAGGAGCATGAGGTCGTCTATGTCGTTCCCGGCCTCGAAAAGGAGGCGCCTCACCGCAGAATCAGTAACCTCCTCCGTCACAAGGGCTATCGGCCTCAAGTGCAGGAGGACCAGTTTCTCGACATATTTCATTTTCTCGTTCAGGGGCATCTTCAGGGACTTGAAGATTTTCGGCACCATCCTCGCCCCCACCACCTCGTGCCCGTGGAACGTCCATCCCGAATCCTTGTCGAATCGCTTCGTGGCAGGCTTGCCTATATCGTGCAGGAGAGCCGCCCACCTGAGCCACAGGTTGGGCTCCGTCCGGACCTTTCCACCGTCCGCTCCCTCCGCAGGGTCGAAATCCTTCAGGGTGCCGGCGGCGATTGCTTCCGACTCGGCGGCAGCGACATTGTCCAGGACCTCGAGGGTATGGGAAAAGTTCTCCTTGTGCCCGTGGCCATCCACCGTTTCCGCCCCCTTCAGCCTGCAAAGCTGTGGCAGGATGAGCTCAAGAAGGCCAGTCTCGTCCAGAAGGCGGAATCCCGTTGAAGGGCGGCCGCATACAAGCATCTTGTTCAGTTCCTCGGCAATCCTTTCCCTGGAGAGTATCGCTAGCCTGTCCCTGTTCCTTCTGATCGACTCTAGGGACTCCGGGACAATCCTGAACTGTTTCCCGCCGTCGCTCAGCTTCGTGGCGAAGCGAATGGCCCTTATCATCCGGAGAGGATCGTCGCTATAGGTTGTGTCCGGGTCCAGGGGCGTCCTTATGATCCCGGCATCGAGGTCCCTTATCCCGCCGAACGGATCCACCAGGGCACCGAAGTCCTCCTTCTGTAGGCTGAAGGCCATCGCGTTGATAGTGAAATCCCTGCGGCGCTGGTCGTCCTCGAGGGTACCGTTCTCCACTATCGGTTTCCGCGAATCCCTCCTGTAGGACTCTTTCCGGGCCCCTACGAACTCCACCTCTGTCCCCTTGTACCTCAGCATGGCCGTCCCGAAATTCCGGAACACCGATACATTGCTGCGGACAGCCTCGCCTACAGCCTCGGCCAGCTCTATCCCGCTTCCTTCCACCACAATGTCTATGTCCTTGCTTTTCCTCCCGAGGAAACAATCCCGCACATATCCACCTATCACATAAGCCCTTACGCCCATCCGACCGGCTATATCGGAGACGAGGTTGAAAATCCTGTTATCCAGGAAGCCTTGAACTACAGCCATCTTGTCTACCTTTTTATCATTTCAGAATATGACGGGACCTCGCTCACGAACTCGTATGCCGGGCCGGGAGAATCCTCTTTCCGCCGGCAGACATAGGTCCTGTCCCCGTTCGTAATGAAAATGAACCTCACATTCAGCACCATGTTGTACCTGACGGCCTGGTCGAGCACGGAACTGTCTATAGCCACATCGGGGCGCTTGCATTCCACTACCGCCACCGGGGAGGCATCCCGCCCGTAGACCACAATGTCAGCCCTGAACTTCTTGCCTGCCAGGCTGAAGCCCACTTCACTCATCATCATGTGCATAGGAACCGACATGAGGCCGTGGAGCCTGGATATGAACCACTGCCTCACCTCCTCTTCAGGGGTGAGTGCCACAGGCTTCTTCCTCAGCGGGTCCCATACCGTCTTCTTCTCCATGGCTACAGATACGTCTTCGCAAAGGTACTGTTTTTTCCAGAAAATCCACAACCTGTCCCTGCACCTGCTTCCCGCAATGGTGGCCTCCATCAAAAAAAGCTGTCTCCAGACGTCCCCCGGCCCCTGCTTCCATGTAGATATCCTGCATTCTTGCAAATGCCTCCCGGACCGCTTCCTCCGGGAAGAGCCTGTCCGACTTGCCGCTCAGGAAACAGTAGGGCCTTGGGACGAGACGGCGGGCTATATCTGGAAAATCGTATTCCGCACGGAGCTCCGGGACCAGCATGGCATAGTCGGAGGCCTTGTACGGCTGCGGCAGGGTCTCCTTCAGGGTCATCCAGCATACCGAGACTCCGGAAGCGATGAAGTCACTGAAACCGGCCAGCATCCAGGCCCTGTGCGCCCCCATGGACCAGCCGGCGACGGCGATCCTGTCCTTGTCCACACAGGGCAGCCCGCGCAGCAGGCCGGCAGCGGCGGCATCCTCCTGCAGGGTCTTCCAGGCCCACGTGACACCGCAGGCTTCCAGGCTGTCATAGACCGCCTTCTGCCCCTCGTACAAGGCGGTCTTCACGGAATCAATGTCCCCAGCCTCCCCGCAAAACCTCATCCTCGACCATCTGCGGGCGAGCCCCGTACTGCGTCCACCCCAATAGAGCATGTCCGGGACAATGACGGCATAGCCGAGACCGGCCAGGGAATCCGCCAGGAAGACCCCGTCGAAATTGTCCCTGACCCACTGCAGGGCCGAGCGGCGGATATTCAGCGGAGCCGACGCCATCGGCCTGGCCAGCTTCTCCTTCCCAATGTCGAACCTCGCGCCGTGGTCATGCAGGAGTACAAGGCCGGGACAGGGCTCCTGTGCGGAAGCACCGTCAGGGAGCAGGAGGAAGGAACGCAGTTTCCCGCTCCCCGGGACATCGTACTCCACGAGGAGACAGTCATAAGGGCCGCGATCCTCCCTCCCGAGCACGGACATGCCCGGGCCGCCGGCATAAGCGGCTGCGGAAAGAACGGACAGGAAGAGGGCCATCCATATTTTCCGGAAGAATATTTCCATAAGGGAAGATGTTACAGGGGCAAAGATATCAAAAAAACATTTTTTTATATACCTTTGCAAGTCTTACTCAAATGTTCCGACACATACGATGAAAGAATTCTGGCAATTAATGAAGCGCTTTGTGGCGCCTTACAGGAAATATCTGGCGGGGGCTGTATTGCTGAACATCTTCTCGGCAATATTCAACATCTTCTCGTTCACACTTATAATCCCTATCCTGCAGATATTGTTCAAGATGGACACCACGGTCTATGAATTCATCCCGTGGGATACGCCGGACATGAGCATGAAGGACATAGGGATGAACAACGCCTATTACTATGTCACGCAGCTCATAGACAAGTTCGGGGGGTCGATGACCCTGCTGATACTCGGGCTCTTCCTCGGGGTCATGACCGCCCTGAAGACCTCCTGCTACTTCGGTTCGTCGGCAATAATGGTCCCTTTGAGGACCGGTATCGTGCGGGACATAAGGATAATGGTCTACAACAAGATGATGCACCTGCCCCTCGGGTTCTTCTCCCAGGAGAGGAAAGGCGACATAATCGCGAGGATGAGCGGGGACGTCGGGGAAGTGGAATACTCCATAACGAGTTCCCTGGACATGCTCATCAAGAATCCGATACTTATAATATTCTATTTCGCCACCCTGATAGCCACCAGCTGGCAACTGACCTTGTTTACCTTGGCCGTAGTGCCGCTGATGGCCTGGGGAATCAGCGCGATAGGCAAGAAGCTGAAGGCGGAATCCCTTGAGGCCCAGAGCAAATGGAGTGACACGATGTCCCAGCTCGAAGAGACCCTCGGGGGACTGAGGATAATAAAAGCCTTCATCGCCGAGGACAAGATGATGACAAGGTTCACCAATGTCAGCAACGAGCTCCGAACGGCTTCCCGCAAAGTGGCCATAAGGCAAGCCCTCGCGCATCCTGTGAGCGAGTTCCTCGGGACAGTGATGATAATGTTCGTGCTATGGTTCGGCGGCTCCCTCATCCTGAGCGAAGCCTCCCCTATCGACGCCCCTACCTTCATCTTCTACATGGTCATCCTCTACAGCGTCCTGAACCCGCTGAAGGAATTCGCGAGGGCTGGGTACAATATACCGAAGGGTCTGGCATCGATGGAAAGGGTGGACAAGATACTCAAGGCCGAAAACAATATAAAGGAAGCCCCCGACGCCTACGACATCACCTCCTTCGACGACAAGATAGAGTTCAGGAACGTCTGCTTCTCGTACACTGACGGCAAGCAGGTCCTGAAGAACATAAACATCACCGTAAAGAAGGGGAAGACAATAGCCCTCGTGGGGCAGTCCGGCTCCGGGAAGTCTACGCTTGTGGACCTGGTGCCGCGATACCACGACGTGAGCTCGGGTGAGATACTGATAGACGGACACAATGTCAAGGACCTCAAGATCAAGAGCCTGCGGGGCCTTATCGGCAATGTGAACCAGGAGGCCATCCTGTTCAACGACACCATCTTCAACAACATTGCCTTCGGGGTGGAAGGCGCCACGATGGAGCAGGTTGTGGCCGCGGCCAAGGTTGCCAACGCCCACGACTTCATCATGGAGAAGGAACAGGGATACGACACCAACATCGGAGACAGGGGCAGCAAGCTATCCGGCGGACAGAGACAGCGCATAAGCATTGCCCGTGCCATATTGAAGAACCCGCCGATACTCATCCTCGACGAGGCCACCTCCGCCCTCGACACCGAGTCCGAGAGGCTCGTGCAGGAGGCCCTCGACAGGCTCACCACCTCCAGGACCACCATCGCCATCGCGCACAGGCTGTCTACCATAAAGAATTCGGATGAAATCTGCGTGATGCACGAAGGCGAGATTGTGGAGAGGGGAACCCACGAGGAGCTGATAAAGCTGGACGGGTATTACAAGAAGCTGAATGACATGCAGGCCCTGTAGTGGCCCGGCAAGAAAAATCCGGACAGCCCCCTGTCATATATATCCGGATTTTCGTATCTTTGTAGAATACGGACATATTCTGGAATATATATGAGACAATTAAGGATACCTTTCATTGACGGACTTGAAAAGATGGACTTCAGGTCCCTGGAACTGGAGATGGAGACCGGTGCGGCGAAATCAGCCATAGACACGGTGTGCTGGCCGGAAGAGTTCCCTTATGCGCCGGACACATCCTTCTCGATAGCCCGCAGCAGGACACATCTTGTCATCCTTTACAGGACAACAGGCCTTGACCTGAAGGCGGCCACGACCCAGGACAACGGGCCGGTATGGCAGGACAGCTGCTGCGAATTCTTCGTTTCCGTCCCCCAGGACGGGACATACTGCAACTTCGAGATGAACTGCATCGGCACCCTGCTGGCCTCCAGGAGGAAAAGCCGCAGCGACTTCAGGTACTTTGACGCCGTGGAGCTCGGGCAGGTCACAAGGCACACCTCACTGGAAAGGAAAGAATACGACCTGAAGGACGGGGTGTTCCAGTGGAGGACGACAATCTGCATACCGTTCTCGCTCATCGGCATGGACGGGGACAGGCTTCCTGCATCCGTCAGGGCCAATTTCTACAAGTGCGCCGACGGGTCCGCACATCCTCACTACCTGAGCTGGAATCCGGTCGGGACACCGCACCCGGACTTCCACCGTCCGGAATTTTTCGGGGAGCTCATTTTCTGACAACACCAGATAAAAATAACACAAGAACCATGAATTACACACCTGAAGAAATGCTCGCCATCGCGCAGAAGTTCGAGACGACAGGAAAGATATCCGGGATCAGGCCACTCGGCCCCGGCTTCATAAATGACACCTTCATAGTAAATACTGAGGGCAAGGATGCCTCAAGGTATATCCTGCAGAGGAAGAACCACCTCATATTCCCGGATGTGCCGGGAATGATGAAGAATATAGAAATGGTCACGGACCACATCAGGAAGAAGGTCGTCGCGGCCGGAGGCGACCCCCTCAGGGAGGTACTGACAGTCATCCGCAGGAATCCGGAGACAATGACGGAGAGCGAAAGGCAGGCCCCTGCCGGACATCTCTACTACAAGGACGGGAACGGCAACTTCTGGGCAATGTGCCTCTTCATAGAAGGCTCGGTGACATACGAGAAGGCCGACACTCCCCTGCTCTGCTACAAGGGAGGCGAGGGCATCGGCCGCTTCCAGGCCCAGCTGTCCGACTTCACCACACCCCTCAGCGAGACCATAAAAGGATTCCACAACATAAGGTGGAGATTCAGGCAGTGGGACGAGGCACTGGAGAAAGATGCGGCAGGAAGGGTGAAGGACCTGGCGGAGGAAATTGGCTGGATAGACAGCCGGCGGAAAGAGATGCTGGACTTCTGGAGCAAGGTGGAGGACGGGACAATACCGACGAGGGTCACCCACAACGACACGAAGATAAGCAACATACTCTTTGACGGGAAGGGGGACGTTCTCTGCGTCATTGACCTCGACACCTGCATGAGCAGCACCTCCCTGAACGATTTCGGGGATGCCATACGCTCATATACCAACACAGGAGCCGAGGACGACAGGGACCTGGCAAATGTAAGCATGTCCATAAGCATGTTCGAGGCCTATACCAGGGGCTACCTTTCCCAGAGGAAAGGCAACCTCACGGACTCCGAGATTGAAAACCTCGCGTTCTCGGCAAAGTACATCACCTATGAGCAGGTCCTAAGGTTCCTGATGGACTATATCGACGGGGACAAATACTACAAGACGGCATATCCGGGGCACAATCTTGTGAGGACCCGTGCGCAGTACCGGCTGCTGCAGAGCATCGAGGAACAGTACGGTGCCATGAAGAAGATTGTGGAAGAGTATGCGAAGTAGGGTTGTAAAGGGAATACTGGTATTATATATCATCGGATTATGTTTCTGCTGCTTCTGGGA
>JADIMQ010000091.1 GCA_017694655.1 Candidatus Cryptobacteroides merdigallinarum | reverse complement strand
GAATAGTTCTTTAACGAATTGAAGAATTCCGGGTGAAAATCCAACGCTCCTTTCATTTTCTAAGTTTTCAGAATCAGGGGCGCAAAGATATCGGAAATTTTCCTATATTTCAAAAGATAAAGGACAGATTCCATGGAAAGGACGATAGAATGTGTCCCCAATTTCAGCGAAGGACGGGACAAGGAAAAAATAAGCGGGATAGTGCACAGCATATCGGACGTGCCGGGGATATGCGTCAGGAATGTAAGTTCCGGAGAGGCTGCGAACAGGACCGTGGTGACATTCACGGGCAGTCCGGAAGCCGTATGCACAGCGGCATTCTCCGGAGTCAGGAAGGCGGCGGAACTCATCGACATGAGGGTGCACAAGGGCACCCATCCTCGCATAGGGGCCACAGATGTGCTGCCCCTCGTCCCGGTCTCGGGGATAAGCCTTGAAGAATGTGCCGGACTTGCACGCACACTTGCACAACGTATCTACACGGAGCTCGGGATACCCTGCTACTGCTACGAGGCAGCGGCGTCAAGACCGGAAAGGAAGAGGCTCGAGGTCTGCAGGAAAGGGGAATATGAAGCGCTCGCAGCAAAAATCGCAGACCCGGCCCTGCGCCCGGACTTCGGCCCGGACAATTTCACGGAGACGGCGGCCAGGTCGGGGGCGACTGTCGTCGGCGCCAGGGACTTCCTCATAGCGGTCAATTTCAACCTCGACAGCAAATCGGCCCGGCTTGCGACAGAAATAGCGGAGGATGTCCGGGAAAGCGGGCGGATGGCTGCGGAGGCAGACGGGACCAGGCGCAGAATACCCGGGACCCTGCGCGGCTGCAAGGCCATAGGGTGGTACATTGACGAATACGGGATTGCACAGGTGTCCATGAACATCACCGACATAGCGGCCACACCTCTGCACGCGGCATTCCTGGAAGTATGCAGGGCGGCGGAAGCCCGCGGGACGAGGGTAACAGGGACAGAGATAATAGGGCTGCTGCCGAGGAAATGCCTCGTGGAAGCAGGGGAATACTTCCTTATGAACGGCATCACAGGTCCAGGGGCAGGACGCGCTGCCAGTGACGCGGACCGGATTAAGCAGGAAGGACAGCCCTCCTGCCTCACCGGGGACCGGCTCGTGGAGACAGCCGCCGGAATCATGGGACTTGACGGGCTACAGCCGTTCGACCTCACCTCGAGGCTGCTGTAGTCCACACCATGGGCGGGACAAAAGTCCTGTCCCAACCACAATTTTATTTCCGGAACAGCTTGAGGATGGAGGACTTGACTTCCCTGTACTCCTCATTCCTGTAGACAAATTCGTATGAGGCTGCCACCATCAGCACCCCGGCGGCTACCTGGACTGCCAGCGTTATCCACTGTGGCATAGGGATATATGAAATGCAGAACACCACAGAAGCCATCACCGCCGAGACAAGGAAATACGGCAGGATATCAGCCAGCTGCTCCTTCACGGGATAGTCCACAGACTTCGCCACCGCAGACGCATATATCAGATAAGAGACAGCGGATATGGCCACTGTGCTCCACAGCAGGGCCTCTATGCTGATGAATATCCCGGCGAGCACCGGAATCACGGAAAGGCCCGTCTTCATTATCTCGAGCCGGAGAGTCTTGCCGGAATCCCCGTTGGCATTCAGGATGTTCGCGCTGCATATCATCAGAGGGATGAAGAGTCCCGAGAGGCAAAGTATCCTCAGGTACCCCACCGCAGGAATCCACTGGTCGCCGACAAGGACAAGAACGAATGCCTCGGACACCGCCGCCAGCCCGAGCACAGCCGAGAAGGTTATCAGGACCGTTGTGCGTATGACCTTCCTGTAGGCCCGGCCCTGACGCTCCCTGTCATCCCTGATGGAGGCGAGCACCGGATATGTCACCCTCTGCATCACTGTACTGACGTTCGACGTGACCATATTGCGGAATTTGTCGGCCCTCGAGTACTGCCCGAGGACAGAAGGGGTGTATGCCTTGCCTATGACGAAGGAATAGACCTCTGTCCAGACGGTACTTATAATCGCGCTCAGGAGCATCCTGCCTCCGAAGGAGAACATCTCCCTGAACGAGGAAGAGGAAAACAGGAAGGACGGCATCCATCTGGAAGTCAGCCACAGGATGACTGTGGAGAACACAAGCCTGGAGAGCTGCAGGACCACGAGGCTCCACACGCCGCAGCCTTCCACGGCCATCCAGATGCCCACGGTGCCGCTCAGGACCGAGGATACCACGGAAATTATGGCCTGTGTCCTGAAGTCAAGCTTGCGCATGAGTATGACCTTCTGGACAATGCTCAATGCCGTGACAATCAGCGATAAACTTAATACCCGGACAACACCCGTAAGGACCGGCTGACCGAAGAAGCCGGCGATCAGCGGGGCAGTGAAAAACAGGACCAGATACAGGGCTGCGGCAGTCAGAAGATTGAAATAGAAGACGGTATTGAGGTCTTTCTCCCCCACCTCCTTCTTACGCAGGAGCGCACCGGAGAAGCCGCTGTCCACCAGGGAAGTTGACAGGGATATGAAGATAGCCGTCATCCCCATGATGCCGAACTCGTGCGGAGAAAGGATGCGCGCCAGGACAAGGTTCACCACGGCGATGATCCCAGTCCCGAAAAGGTTGTCTATGAAACCCCATTTGACGCCTTTCGCTGTCTTTTCCTTCAAGTCATCCATTTTCCAGCTCTGTTTTCCAGGGATATGCGCACGGGTTCAGGACCTGGCGGAAGCCAGTACAGCCTCGTATTCACCGGTCATGGAGGCAACGTTCTTCCTCCACTCGTAGCACCTGCAGGCCTTTTCCCTGCCGGCCTTGCCCGAACTTGACCGGAGGGCCGGGTCCATGGCCATCTTCATCATCGCTTCCGCCGCGGCGTCAGCATCCTCCACCGGGACAATTATCCCGCCCCCGTCTTCCAGGACCTCCCGGAACCCGTCGGCGGCAGAGGCGACCACAGGGACGCCGCAGGACATGGCCTCGACCGCGGAGACCCCGAAACTCTCTGCCCTGGACAGGAACACGGCCACGTCTGTCCCTGCGTAGAATCCCGGGACATCGTCATGGGCTATCTCACCGAGGAAGACCACGTCGGATGCTATCCCGAGCTCCCCGGCAAGGGCCTTGAGGCTGCCGGTATCCGGGCCTTTCCCGGCTATTTCAAGCCGTGTCGCAGGGACCTTCCCGTCAGGGAGGCTCCTCCGCATCATTTCCCGCATCCTGGCAAAAGCCTTCAGCAGCAGATCTATGCCATATTTATGTGAAAGGGTCTTTACCGTCCCGAAGACCACAGTCCCGCCGGGCCTCCCCCCGGTACCGGGGGCGAAAAGGGAGGTATCCACCCCGAAGGGTGTAATGCCGGCCTGTCCCCTGTAGTACCGTGCGGTTTCCCTGGCCATGGCCGCGCTTGTGGAAAGGACCCTGTCGGCTTTCCGCAGCACATACCTCGTCATAAGGCGCTTGATGACAGACTGTCTCGGGAACTCATAGATGTCGCTCCCCCATACCGACACAATCAGCGGGTGGAACCCGGCCAGGGCCGCCACAAGGCCGTAGCTCGTGGCATAATGTGCATGCAGGATATCCGGTCTCTCGGCCGATATTACCTTTTTCAGATCCGCCGCAGCCCGGAAATGGGCCCTGAAACGGGAGACGAAGGACAGGTTTTTCTCTTTTTTATATCTGAAAAGGTCGAAAATATATAATTTTATATTTTTTTCCCTGTAGAACTCCTCCGATTCCGGGGTGATGGAATAAAGCACTATGTCCACCCCCGCCTCCTTCAGCGCGGACGCCCATCTTCTTGTATGTATGCTCCCAGAGTCGGAGACCATCAGCACTTTCATGTCAAAGTCTATTTCTCCGCGAATTTATGAAGTGTTTCGGAAAATTTCAAAACAGTTTTCTGAAACATCCTCCCGGAATAAGCAATTTTTATGTAAGTTTGCATCCCGTACAGACAGAAAAGTTTAAAACAGTTCAATATGGAAAAGATAAAGGCAGCGGTTGTCGGATATGGCAACATCGGCAGATACGTGGTGGAGACCCTGAAAGTATCTCCGGACTTCGAAATAGCAGGCGTCATAAGGAGGAACGGGAACGAGAACTGTCCCGCGGAACTGGAGGGCCTGAAAGTAGTGAAAGACGTAAAAGAGCTCGGGGACGTGGACGTGGCCATCCTCTGCACACCTACAAGGAAAGTCGAGGAGTACGCGAAGCCGCTCCTCGAGGCCGGGATAAACACTGTGGACAGCTTCGACATCCACACTGACATCGTGGCCCTCCGGAGAAGCCTCGGCGAGACAGCCCGCAGGCACGGGGCCGTATCCATAATCTCGGCCGGCTGGGACCCGGGCAGCGACTCCATAGTAAGGGCAATGCTCGAGGCCATAGCCCCGAAAGGCATAACCTACACCAACTTCGGCCCGGGCATGAGCATGGGGCACACAGTTGCGGTAAAGGCCGTGGAGGGTGTCAAAGCCGCCCTGTCCATGACAATACCTACCGGCACCGGAGTCCACAGGCGAATGGTGTACATAGAGGTCGAGGACGGACATGACTTCAACAAGGTGGCCGCGGACATCAAGGCAGACCCGTATTTCGTGCATGACGAGACCCATGTCATCAAGGTGGACGACGTGGATGCCCTCATCGACATGGGGCACGGGGTCAACCTCACGAGGAAAGGTGTCTCCGGGCAGACGCAGAACCAGCTTTTCGAGTTCAACATGAGGATAAACAACCCTGCGCTCACGGCCCAGGTCCTCGTGTGTGCGGCCCGCGCCACATTCAGGCAGCAGAGCGGCTGCTACACTCTTATCGAGATACCTGTCATCGACCTCCTCTACGGGGACAGGGAAGAACTGGTCAGGAAACTCGTCTGACCGTCAACGGCTCCAGCATACAGGACAGACCGGATGGAAGTGAAAACAGGAAGACCGGAAAAAATAGAGGTACACGGCGCCAGGGTGCATAACCTGAAGAACGTCGACGTCGAGATACCGCTGAACAGGATTGTCGGCATAGCCGGTGTCTCGGGCTCGGGGAAATCTTCCCTCGCGCTGGGAGTCCTGTATGCCGAAGGCTCGAGAAGGTACCTCGAGTCCCTTTCCACATACACGAGGAGGAGGATGACACAGGCTGCAAGGGCCGATGTGGACGAGGTGCTGTACGTACCGGCGGCACTCGCCATGCACCAGAGGCCGGGGATTCCCGGGATAAGGAGCACCTTCGGGACAGGGACCGAGCTCCTGAACAGCCTGAGGCTCATATATTCCCGCCTTGCATCCCACAGATGCCCGCAGGGGCATTACCTCGCCCCGTCCCTGAATGTGGCGGCAGGACGGGAGCTGGTCTGCCCAGTATGCGGGACGCACTTCTTCGCACCGTCCGCAGAGGAGCTTTCATTCAACAGTCAGGGAGCCTGCCACACCTGCGACGGCACCGGGACGGTGCGCACCGTGGACGAGTCCACCCTCGTACCTGACGAGACCCTGACCATAGACGGAGGGGCAGTGGCCCCGTGGAACACGCTGATGTGGTCCCTGATGACCGATGTCTGCAGGGAAATGGGAGTACGTACCGATGTGCCTTTCAACCAGCTGACAGAACGGGAAAGGGACATAGTATTCCACGGGCCGGCGGAAAAGAAGCACATATTCTACAAGTCGAAGAACACCAACCAGGCCGGAGAACTGGACTTCACATACTACAATGCGGTATATACAGTAGAGAACGCCCTTGCCAAGGTAAAGGATGAAAAAGGGATGAAGCGGGTGGAGAAATTCCTGAAGACAGGCCCGTGCCCGGACTGCGGCGGCACAAGGCTTTCCGAGGCGGCGAGGGCTCCGCTTGTCAGGGGCATCTCCCTTGCCGACGCCTGCAGGATGTCCCTTACGGACCTGGTGGAGTGGGTCAAGGGCATACCGGAAACACTGCCCGGGGAAATGCAGGAGATGGCGAGGAATATCTGTGAATCCTTCCTCGACGCATCTGTCCGCCTGCTCGACCTCGGGGTAGGATACCTGAGCCTCGACCGTTCCGCCTCCACCCTCTCCACCGGGGAAAGGCAGAGGATGCAGCTCGCGAAAGCCGTCAGGAACCGCACGACAGGGGTGCTGTATGTACTGGACGAACCCTCGATAGGGCTGCATCCGGCCAATATCGTGGGGCTGGCGGGAGTAATGAAGGACCTGGTGGACGACGGCAATTCGGTAGTCCTCGTGGACCACGACACACAGATTCTCTCCGGAGCGGACCATATTATAGAAATGGGTCCGGGAGCAGGCTCGGCAGGAGGCAGGGTCATAGCCGAAGGCTCGGTAGAGGAGATCAGCCGGAACCCGGCCTCCATCATCGGCCCGTACCTGTCCGGGAAGGCGGATACAGCCGCAAGGCAGCAGGCCGGTGCAGAGGAAATTTTCGCGAAAGGCCGCATACACCTGTCCACGGGAGAAATACATACGGTGAAACCTCTGGAGGTGGACATACCGAAGGGAAGGCTGACCGTAGTCACCGGGGTCTCGGGCTCGGGGAAGACCACCCTGGTGCTTGAAAGTCTCATTCCGGGACTCCGGGCTGCAATCTCCGGGGAAAGGATGCCGGAGCACCTGAAAGCGGTGGAGGCGGACGGCATAAGGCAGGTCAAGCTCATAGATGCCTCCCCGATAGGCATAAACATCCGTTCCACTGTCGCGACCTACGCAAATGTCCATGACGAGCTGCGCAAGGTCTATGCAAAGACTGCAGATGCCCGGAAGCTGGGCTTCAAGGACGGGGATTTCTCCTACAATACCGGGAGGCTGCGCTGCCCTGCCTGCGACGGTACCGGCGTAATAAGCCTCGACGTGCAGTTCCTTCCGGACGTGGAAATACCCTGCCCTGACTGCCGGGGCTCGAGATATGCCAGGACCGCCAGCCTGATACGGAGAGAAAACATGGCCGGGGAACAGCATTCGCTGCCGGAATTGATGGATATGGACATAAGCGATGCGCTGGAAGCCTGCGCCGACCTCAAGACGGTGCGGCAGAGGCTGCAGGTGCTCCAGGAACTCGGGCTGGGCTACCTTACCCTCGGGGAACAGACCCCGGGGCTTTCCGGCGGGGAGGCCCAGAGGCTGAAGCTCGCCAGCGAGATGGGACGCGGCCAGGAGGACACGGTCTTCGTGTTCGACGAACCTACGATAGGGCTGCATCCGGCCGACGTAAGGACCCTGCTGCTCGTGTTCCAGAAACTTGTGGACCACGGGGCGACGGTGGTTGTCATAGAGCACGACACCGACGTCATCCGCAACGCGGACTACATAATCGACATGGGTCCCGGCGGCGGAGTGGAGGGAGGGCGCATAGTGGCTTCCGGGACGCCGGACCAGATAAGGATGTGTCCGGACAGCGTCACCGGAAGGTTCATCTGAAACAGCGGGGCGGAAACTCCTGCCTAATCTTTCAGTTCAGTGTGTTTCAACACCTTGGCGTCTATATAGAAAACGATTTCCTCGGCGATGTTGGTCAGATGGTCCCCTGTCCGCTCGAGCTTGCGGAAGACTCCCATTAAACCGAGGCAGAAAGGGATGGAATCCGGATTGTTCCGGGCATATTCCGCCAATATGGAAGCCGAGGCCTTGTTTATCTGGTCCAGCTGGTCATCTTTTGAAAGTACGGAAGTCGCCTTGGCCGGATCCTCGTCCCGGAGAGCGTCCTGGAGTTCCTTCAGCATCTCGAGGACTATGGAGAACATGGTCTTGACCTGGAGTTTCTCCATCAGGTCCGGGTCGAAGGTCGCGGTTTCAGTGTCGTTCACGAAACGCGCAATGCCGTGCGCATAGTCCCCTATCCTTTCAAGGTCGCTGTTTATCTTCAGCATGGCAAGGACGAAGCGCAGGTCCACAGCCACGGGCGTGAAGAGGGCTATGAAGTCCTCGACGTCGCTGTCTATCTTCAGTTCGAAGGCATCCACCCGGCGTTCCCGCACGATAATCTGCTGGGCGACATTCCTGTCCAGGTTGAGCACCGCGTCCCGCGACTGTTCCATCTGGCTGTAAACTAGGGACCACATCTGGTCGACCTCCCTTTTGAGCTCCCCGAGCTCTGTCTCGACAAATTTTACCATATCCTATAACCTGTTTTGATTCCTGTCAATAAATAACGTCAGTCCGACGAATTTATGTTGCTCAGGACTAGGGAATTCGTCGAACAGTCGTTATGGATTTCGAAGAAATCCAACTATCTTAAACCCCAGTCGCTGTAGCGACAGCCCCTTTTCTAGGGGCGCCACCCCCATCTCTGCTCGCTTTCGAATGTCCACCGGACATTCTCATGAACCGCTCACGACCTCGCCGGGGGCCCGTCGCAGGGCTTCCGTCCTGCTCTTCAGCGCCACGGCCGGTGCGGCAGAACGGGCGGTCTGCAAGGTGCGCGAGGCGAGGAAACCGCAGCATACTTACGTATGTGAGGATTTCCGAGTCCGAGCAGCAACGCCGCACCACGGATTCCCATCCCCGCTGATCCGCCACGGCCGGTGCAGCGGAACGGGCGGTCTGCAAGGCGCGCGAGGCGAGGAAACCGCAGCATACTAACGTATGTGAG
>JADIMQ010000090.1 GCA_017694655.1 Candidatus Cryptobacteroides merdigallinarum | reverse complement strand
GGGTGACCCAAAAGAGATTTTGTGTCACCCTCAAACGTCTTTCTTCGAAAGACTGGACCCATCCTAACCCCCTGCACCCCCTATTAGGGGGATCTCGCACCTACCCGGTGCGGTCCCTACGGGACTTTTTTTGGGGCTTTTGGGTTCACCCTCTCTCTTTGTACTCCGGATAATCGGAATCAGCTCCTGTCGGCCCTCCTGGCCGCACGTCTGGCCTTCTTCTCCATCGCTATGTCATCATACCTGTTCCCCATGGTGATGTAGCATCCGAACCTGAGGTTGAAGTTGACCTCGTTCAGCGGAACGTTCAGGTTTATACCCCTGCTCCCTATAGGGACAGTATACAGGGTAGCCGTCTCAAGATAGGTATAGTCGCTGCCGAGGAAGAAGCCCACGCCGCTGCGAGGCGTAATCTCAAGGAGCCATCCTATGGATTTGGCCGCGTTGAGCATGGAGTAGTTCACCCCGATGTTTATCCACTTCCCGGGACGCATGTTCAGGGCCAGGGTGAGCTCGTTCCTCGTGCTCGTATAGCCGAACTTGGCGTTATACAGCAGGCCAAGGCTCATCCTGTTCCACAGGAACGGGGCTTCCACACCCAGATAAAGGTTAGGACGGATGCGTGACAGGACATTCTTCTGCGGGACAGTCTCCTCGAGGTCGAGGATTTTCATGAACTCGTCCTTTATCTTGTCGAATGTCTGTCCCAGGTCCATGTCCTTGCCGAAGGAGATGCCGTCCAGTCCCTCATACACCACGTTCCCTGAAGTCCGGAACTGCTGCATTGCATCCGCATAATAGTTTATGAAGCCGAGGTCGGTCACCGAGGCGGAAAACCTCACGCTGTCGAAGAACCTGTTTATGTAGAGACGGTACTCCGCACCGAGGTCGAACGCCGCTCCCATTCCGGCGAGCCCGAGGTTCCCGGAATTCAGGGAGAAATCAAAGGAATTGTCGTCGAGCTGTGCCAGGTCGAGTCCCTTGAGCGCCACCATAGCCGAAGCGTCGGTCGACACGTTCCACTGGTCCGAACTCATGCGGAGATTCAGGTTGTCCGCCCTCAGGTCCAGCCTGTCCGCAGCCGCGAGTATCTTTACACGGCCACCGACGGTGAGGCCCTTCACAAAATCAGAGAGATTGTGGGAATACCCTACTGAAAACTCGGCGTAAGTATTCTGTATGACACTGAGTCCCCCGAGATTATATTCCTGGGGATCGGTTGCGGCACCGTTCTTCAGGAACGAGAAGAGCTCGTAGGGAAGGTTCACCTCTCCGTCCGCCCTCAGGCCCAGGCTTATGGACCAGAAACTGTTCTTGCCCGTGAAGAAGCCCACATTGAGGATATCAGTGTCGAGATCTATGTCGAGATGCGGGTTGGACGGCATATTGTCCAGGAAGGTAGCAGAGGATACGTCCGGATGCATGAACGTCAGCAGCGAGCCATCCCCTGCCGGAAAGAGGAAATTGCTTATCCCGATGTTGCTCGTAATCCCGAACCCGAGATTGTCTATGGCTGCGAACCCGAGATACGAGGACTTCGGGACGAAGGCCGGATTGAGCTTGTTCCTGTACACGGAATTCTCGGAGAAATAGCTCCCTTTCAAGGCCTGCCCGCTTGCAAGGAGCGGGAGCAGGCATAAAGTCATCAGTATATATATCCGTTTCATCTTATCTGTCTGTCAGTTTTGAGGTTCATCTGTATTTTCGCTTTGTCCGAGAGAGCTCAGGTCCACAGTGACTCCGCCAGGGACCTTGACCTTCAGTACGGCCTTGATATAGGATTCCTCGGTGACTGGCTCTCCGGACATGCTGCCCGAGGTCACCTTGAAGTTCATCCTTATCTTGCTGAAATCTGAAGCGTCGGCGCCTTCCGCGAGCTTGAGCCAGACATCCACCGGAGATTCGGAGACTTTCTCTGCACTACCTTCCGCTACTGTCATCTTCACAGGCTCGGTCTTTATCACATTGTCCTTGGAATCAAGCATCTCCATCTCAAGGTCGAGCTTGAGCGGCAGGGTGGACTCTATGTATCCGCCCAGTCCGAGCGAGTTCATGCCGAGCAGTTCCCCGAGGACATCAGGAATATCTTCTATGGTATAGTCCATGGATATGTCGAGATCTTCCCCGAACTCGAACGGTACAACCACGTCGTACGACATCCCGAGCTCGTACTTTGCGGTAGTCTCAATAACGGAAAGCTGCTCCGGATCTGTCCCGGCATTCACACGGATCTCTATATTGTCCGGTATCTTCTTCAGGAGCGGGGACAGGTCGGCGGTAAGGTGCCTGTATCCGGATGGCACTCCGTCCGTCGTAGCGGAAATCCAGTAGCTGGTAGTCTGTGCCTCGGCTGACGACGTGGCCGCCGGTATCTCGAACCCTTCTATGGTCAGGGAGGACTGCTCGTCCGGAGTCCCTCCTGTGGACGGTATTATCTCTATGGTGCCGTTCACCGGTATGCCCATGTTGCTCGTCACGTCAAGGGTAATGTACGGATTCTCGAAATCCAGGACGAAATCCTCGCCCTTCACGAAATCCGGCAGGTCCTCAAGAGATATGGTCTGGTTCAGGGCATCCATCCTGTAGTCGACCTTTCCGGTGGCCTGGACTATGTTTATCTCCGGAATACCTCCGGACAGTGCCACACTCACTCCCTTGCCGCTGAGCTCTTCAGGATTGAAAGAAGGGTTTTCCATGACGACCTTCCCTTCCGCCCTTATCTCACGGACGAAGTCGCCCTCCCCTGCCGCGAAGTCCACTCCGGCCAGGTCCAGGCCGCTGACAACCACAGGGTCCATCGTGAACGTGTGGTCATCACCGAGTACTCCGCTGATATGGAGGACATTGTCCCCGTCCACCCTCTCGTCATCAATCACTATCTCCTGCGGCAGATGCACCTCCATCTCTATGTTAAGAGGGTTTCCTGCCAGGACAACCGGAATATCCGTCACATTCATGGAGAGCTGGAGCCTTGTATCAGACAGTGTGACTTCCTCAAGGCTGACGAGCTCTGCAGGGAGGTCGTCGAAGTTGAACAGGGTAATAGGCTGCGTATTCTCGACCGTGGTTTCAAAACTGTCGAAAGACACAGTGACATTTTCGATGGCAGACATTGTTCCCCTTATACTGATACCGTTGTCCAGGAGATTCTGCACATCGGTGCCGGTGACTGTCCCGTCTGCATTGAGGGAACCCACATCGGCCCGGCCGCTGACTGTAATCACACCACCTGCGCTATAGCCGCCGGCGTCGTTACGGAGCGGAGTTATCTGCAGACTCTTTATCTTGAGGACCACATTATCGGGTATATCCCCGTCCAGGGTGATGGAATTCTCTTCCGCGTTGAAGCTGTACTGTCCCGGGTCCTCGAACTGGAACATGTCAGGGAAATCTATCTTGATATCCCGTGCCTGGAACTCGATTCCATCGGTCTGTGGCATCCCGATGGCGATGGAGAGCTGCGCATTCTCCCCTGCCTCAGGAGTGACGGTGAAGACACCTATCTCCCCCACCCCGTCAGGCAGGCTGAAGTTGACTTCATGCTCCTGCGGTTCAATCTCATGCTCTATGTCATTGATTACAAGTATATAGTCATCTATAGTGAGATTCGGGACCACATTGAAGCTGATTGCCGGGTCCTGGGATTCATCCTTCGGCAGGGATGAAAGCGAGATGCTGCCTTCAGCCTTGAAGACCGCCTTTATCCGGACACTGCCGTCGATGCTGACAGTCCCGTCCACGGCCTCCCCGGGATGGATGGAAGTAACCTCTATATTATCTTTGAGACCCTGGCTGAGCTGTATGGAAGATACCGTATATGTATTGTCAGCCTCGAGGTCCGGAGATACGACCTCCTCCGGGAACTGTATCACGAGGGATTCCAGGACAGGCTCCAGCCCTCCGGCGTATTCCATGTTGGCTCCCGAGATCTCTATATCCAACCCGGAACCGGTCTCCATCAGCACTTCGGATATTCCCCTGACCTCCTCCGGAAGCGTTACCGGGTCGATGCCGAGATCCACTGAAGTCTCTTCCGTAAGGGTGACAGGCTCTATCTCCATAGTCATGTCGGCAATGACGATATCGTTGAATCTGAACTCTACCCTGAGCCCGAGTCCTCCGGCATTGGCGGAAGATTGTATCATGTCAGTGTCAGTGACTATATCGCCGACAAAGGACAGTGTACCGTTTACGGTTACGGATGAATGTTTTGACAGGAGAAGGTTCCCGTCGATGTCAGTGCTCCAGTCTTTGTCCGAAATGGCAAGGGAAGTCACCTTGCAATGCTTGTCGAGAGAGTAGTCGTTCTCCTGTGACAGAAGTTCGTCGATTTTCAGGACGGACTCCCCTGCATCCAGCCCTACCAGGCCGCTCAGATCTATTTTTATGTCAGGCGATATGCTTCCCGATTTCATGAAAGAGTTGAGAACATCGACGGAAATGTCGAGCGACGCGTTTTCATCGAGCTTTATGTTACTGATGCTTTTCACGCCTTCATGGAAGTTGATGGTCACGCCTACATCGAAACTTCTCTCCGGAACAGTCAATGGCGTGATATCGCGCGCAGGAATGGTGATGTCCCCTCCGACGGACGGGAAAGATGCGAACTGCGACGGGTCCAGGAGCCCTCCGGCCTCGATGCTCTGGGAGGACGGGAAATTAAGGTCCAGTGCGTCCGCCGAAGGGGCATATTCCCATATTCCGGTGGCGACCGTGCTGTTCAGGGCATCCTGCGGGATAGTTACATCCGGAATCTCTATTCCGGTGAAATTTATGTCATTGCTGAAATTCTGCTCATCCAGCCTCATTCCGGACATGTCTATAGTCCCGAAATCTATATTGAAGTCATGGTTGAATGAGACAGGGTCTATCTGAAGTTCGGCAGACAGGTCCGGGATATCCTCTTCCGGGACCTTGTATTCCCCGTTGATCGTGAAGCCATAGACACCGTCCAGGGAAGTTATGTATTGGAAGTCTTCCTCTGACAGGAGTGTCTTCAATGTCAAGTCCTCGGTGCTGCCCAGCGGGAAGACAAGGGCATCCCCGCCGAATGACACCGTAGTGTCTATCCTCGACAGGTCGTACTCCTCGTTGACACAGGACAGCGGCAAGGCAATGATTACGGCAGCCGTCACGGTCATGAAAGCTGCCCTGAAAAGATGATGCTTTACCATGGTATTTATAAGTGTATCGTTTCCAGTATTTTAGGTAATTACATATTGCACACGTTCCTTGACAGGAAACCTAATTCTGCAAAAATAATTATTATCGGGAAATTTTTAAGCAAAATTTGATAATCCTAAAATCCGCAAGCAATCTCAATGGCAATCTCAATTGCAGTAAAGAGCTTGAACACTATGCATCATGATAGTATGAGCGTGAATTTTGTCCGATTTGTGCATACCTTCCCCTTACCCCACAATGCGAC
>JADIMQ010000089.1 GCA_017694655.1 Candidatus Cryptobacteroides merdigallinarum | reverse complement strand
GGAGCTGCAGCCGGAGCTGCAGCCTGTACTGGTGCAGATGCCGGGGACTGAACAGCCGGAGCCTGGGCTATCGTGCCTGCCGCGGCCGTGCAGGCGGCCACGCCTGATTCCACTGAATACTGTATCCCGTTGACAGTGACGACAGCGCTGTCGCCGCTGATGGAATTTATCTCGACATTATATTCGTTGCCGTTTATCTTGAATTTATACTGGCTCATTTTTCCTTTGTTTATTGTCTGTAAGAATTTCCGGTTCTGTCTTTACCTCGCGGCTGGAGGGATTACCTGCCCCGGCGTACGGGAAGCTGCCTCAAGGTGGAATGCCTGTCGGCCCAGGCACTGAAAGTCGGCTTTATTGTCAGGACGAAACTTTCCTGGTCGTGGACCATGCCGCAGGCGTGCATCTGCAGAGCCAGGGCTATGGCGGCGTAAGTCTCCCCGGCGAGGGTTTCCTCAATGGCCCTCGCGAGGATTCCAGCCTTTTCCGGTGTCATGTACTTGTCCATGGTTAAAGCGGGAGATTATCGTGTTTCCTTGCTGGATTGGTCACCTTCTTGTTGGCGAGCTGCTCGAGGGCCCTGATGACACGGAACCTCGTGTTCCTCGGTTCGATCACGTCATCTATATAGCCGTAGCTTGCGGCATTGTAAGGGTTGCAGAAGAGGTCATTGTACTCCTTCTTCTTCTCCTCGGCGACCTTCGCTTTCTCGGTAGGGTCCTCTATAGCCTTGATTTCCTTGGAGTAGAGGATTTCCACGGCTCCGTCAGCACCCATGACAGCTATGTTGGCCGAAGGCCATGCGTAGTTTATGTCCCCGCGCAGCTGCTTGCAGCTCATCACGATGTGCGAGCCTCCGTAGGACTTCCTGAGGGTCACCGTAACCTTTGGTACGGTAGCTTCCCCGTATGCGTAGAGGAGCTTCGCCCCGTTCACGATGATTCCTCCATACTCCTGCTGCGTCCCGCAGAGGAAGCCCGGCACGTCCACGAGGGTGACGAGAGGGATGTTGAAGGCGTCGCAGAACCTCACGAAGCGTGCCGCTTTCCTGGAGGCGTTGATGTCGAGCACGCCGGCGAGTATCTTCGGCTGGTTGGCCACGATGCCCACGGAGTGTCCGTTCATCCTTGCGAATCCAATTATTATGTTCTTTGCCCAGGCCTTGTGTATCTCGAAGAACTTGCCGTCGTCAACGATGCTGCCTATGACCTGGTACATGTCGTAAGCCTTGTTCGGGTTGTCCGGGATGATCTCGTTCAGCATGTCGTCCACCCTGCCGGCAGGGTCGTCCGTAGGAACGTATGGAGGTTCCTCCATGTTGTTCTGCGGGATGTAGCCCAGGAGTTCCTTGATGATTCGGATACCATCCTCCTCGTTCTCGGCCGCAAAGTGGGCCACGCCGCTCTTCGAGGCGTGTACGCTCGCACCGCCGAGCTCTTCCTGGGTAACCACCTCACCGGTGACGCTCTTCACCACCGCAGGTCCCGTAAGGAACATGTAGGAGGTGTTCTTCACCATTATGTTGAAGTCGGTCAGGGCAGGGGAGTAGACAGCACCGCCTGCGCACGGCCCGAAGATGCCGGATATCTGCGGCACGACACCCGAGGACATTATGTTCCTCTGGAATATCTCGCCGAATCCGGCGAGGGCGCATATTCCTTCCTGGATGCGGGCTCCGCCTGAATCATTGAGCCCGATGCACGGGGCACCGTTCTTCATGGCCATGTCCATCACCTTGCATATCTTCTGCGCCATTGTCTCGGAGAGGGACCCCCCTGATACGGTGAAGTCCTGGGCGAAGACGTAAACAAGACGCCCGTCGATGGTACCCTGTCCGGTCACCACCCCGTCACCGTCATATTTTGTCTTCTCCATCCCGAAGTTCGTGCAGCGGTGCTGTACGAACATATCATATTCCTCAAAGCTGCCTTCGTCGAGAAGCTTGGCAATCCTTTCCCTGGCAGTGAACTTGCCCTTGGAGTGCTGGGCGTCAATCCTCTTCTGGCCTCCGCCCATGCGAGCCTTTGCCCTACGTTCGACAAGCTCGGCTATTTTTTCCTGCTGAATACTCATATCTATGCGGTATTTGTTATTCTTCGTCTTCAATCTTCATCGTGTGGTATACGTTCTGGACGTCATCGTCCTCCTCGAGCCTCTCGATGAGCTTGTCCAGCTCTGTCCTCTGGTCTGCCGGAAGTTCCTTGAGCTCCACGTTCGGTATCCTGATGAACTCTCCGGAAACGAGCTCGTAGCCGTTGTCCTCGATGTATTTCTGGATATTGTTGAAGGCTGTGTACTCGCCGTAGATGACGATGGTGGTGTTGTCGTCCTCGTCAGTCTCCTCGAAGACTTCCTCAGCGCCGTAGTCGATGAGCTCGAGCTCCAGTTCCTCGATGTCTACAGGCTTGCTGCTCTTCATCCTGAACATGCACTTGTGGTCGAACATGTATTCGGTGCTGCCGGAGGTACCGAGGGAACCCCCGCTCTTCGTGAAGTACGAGCGGATGTTGGCCACGGTCCGGTTGTTGTTGTCGGTGGCCGCCTCGATCAGGAATGCGACCCCGTGCGGGCCGTAGCCCTCGAAGTTCACCTCCTTGTAGTCGCTCTGGTCCTTGTCGCTCGCCCTCTTTATGGCCCTTTCTATATTGTCCTTCGGCATGTTCTCGCTGCGGGCCGTCTGGAGCAGGGCCCTGAGCCTAGGGTTGCCGGTGACGTCCGGCCCGCCCTGCTTCACGGCTATGGTGATTTCCTTGCCTATCTTGGTGAAGACACGGGCCATGTGTCCCCAACGTTTGAATTTCCTTTCCTTTCTGAATTCAAATGCTCTTCCCATATATTCGGATCTTTATTTTCCGGCGTTCATGCCGGCCCTCGTGATGTATTTGTCAATATCCATGGCTTCCATCGACATAGGATACTGCTCCTTGATTGTCTCGTATGCCTTTACCGCGCTGGAGTAGTCCCCGAGAGCCTCGTAGGTCACCCCTGCCTTGAGGAGGTAGGTGGCCGCGAAGGCATTGTCTATCACGGATGCCGCCTTCTCGAAATACTTCACGGCCTTCGCATAGTCCGTAAGTCCTGTGTAGGCGTCACCGATGCAGGCCAGCGCCCTTGCCTTCATGATCTTGTCGGTGCCGTTGTACTTGCTGAGGTATCCGATGGCACTGTCCCAGTTGTTGAGGTTGAGCTCGCAGATGCCGGCATACAGGAAGGCGGCTTTCCCGGCCTTGTGCCCGTATTTATCTATGATCTGCGAGAATCCCAGGACATTCCCGTCCCCGTTGAGCGCAAGCTCGTATTCCCCGTTGCGGAAATTTGCTTCGGCCGGATAGAGCTGGCCGAGCGCCTCTTCTATTGCAGGCATGTAGGCGAACTTGTGGTAGAGGAAGATGCCGGCACAGGCTATGACTATGACGGCGATGGCGATCAGGATTGCCTTTTTGTTGGAAGAGAAGAATACCTCTGTCTTCGAGACAGCCTCGGCGACGGCAGTATTGTTCCCGGTGTTGTTTTCTTTAGACATATTTTGAACATTTTAAAATTTACGGAATTATGTATTGCCTGCAATCAGACAGGCCGCAAATTTATAAAAAAATGTAGAACTACGCAATTATTTGCCTTTAATTTAATATCTTTGCAAGGATGTAAAAACGACATTTCCCGCCTGTCAGAGATGCCTGTATTGGAAAAAATAGTCATATCCTGTTTCCGGAACATCGAGTTCCAGGAGCTTGCCTTCTCACCTAACGTCAACTGCATATCAGGGAACAACGGGGAGGGCAAGACCAATCTCCTTGACGCCATATATTACCTGTCCATGACGAAAAGCGCCTTCGCAGCTTCCGACCGCTACAATTTCCGCTACGGGACAGATGAATTCAGCATCGGGGGTACTTTCTTGATGCAGAACGGAATGGAGAGCCGGTTCTCCGCCAATGTGAAGGCTTCGGGGGAGAAGCGTTTCCGCCGGGACGACAAGCCTTACCCGAGGATATCGGAACATATAGGGGTCCTGCCGGTGGTACTGGTATCCCCGTCCGACATATCTCTGGTGAGCGAGTCCGGTGAGGAGCGCAGGCGTTTCGTGAATTCCGTGCTCTCGCAGATGGACAGGGAGTACATGTATGCCCTCCAGCAGTACAACCGCCTCCTCGCCCAGAGGAACGCTGTCCTGAAGTCAGCCTCCCCGGACGAGTCCCTGCTTGAAGTAGTGGACGCGAGAATGGAGGCCCTGGCGGTGCCGATTTTCGAGGCCAGGAGGAAATTTACCCGGGATATCCTCCCGGCGGTGACACAATATTATAATATACTCTCCTCGGGGAAGGAGACCGTGGGTATAGAGTACAGGTCCGACCTTCACGGGGAAAGCCTGACTTCCGTCCTGAAGCGCCATTCCGACAGGGACCGGGCCCTGCGTTATACCTCCTCCGGGATCCAGAGGGATGACTTCGTCTTCACCATGGACGGCCATCCCATACGCCGGTGCGGTTCGCAGGGGCAGCAGAAGTCCTTCCTCGTATCCCTCAAGTTCGCCCAGTACGAGATAATGAAGGACAGCTACGGCTTCGCCCCGATGCTCCTCCTGGACGACGTGTTCGACAAGCTCGACATGACCAGGATATCCAACCTGCTGTCGATGGTCGCCGGCAACGAGTTCGGCCAGATATTCATCACTGACAGCAACAAGGTGAGGATGTCGGGAATCGTCGATGCCATAACCAGGGACAGGGCCTATTTCGAGACTTCGGCCGGTTCATTCAGCTTATGCGGGAGGTAGGGCCATGGTCAGCAGGCTTTCAAGGAAGAACGCGCAGACGATGGACGAGGTCGTGAAGGAATACATCCGGGAGATGAAGATTGCGTCCGGTCTCAACGAACAGCTCATCTTCGATGCCTGGGACGAGGTGTCGGGGGCTGCGTCCCATACGGTTTCCAGGTACATCAGGAACGGGGTCCTGTACTGTTCCTTGAGCTCTTCGGTCCTCCGCAGCCGCCTCTTCCCCCGCCGGGAGGAACTCGTCCGCAAGATCAACGAACGCCTTCTCGGGGACACGCTTTTTGTCAGGGACGACCCGAAGACGGGCCTTGTGAAACAGCTTATACTTCAATAGACATGGAGAAAAGGATCAAGATAGTGGCCGACAGCAACGTCCCTTTCCTGGACGGGGTGTTCGAGCCTTACGCGGAAGTCTCATACAAGGACGGCCGGGATATATGCAGGGAAGACATCCTCGATGCCGACGCCCTTGTCATAAGGACCAGGACCAGATGTGGCGCCGCCCTGCTCGAGGGGACCGGGATATCCATGATAGCCACGGCCACCATAGGGACCGACCACATAGACGGGGAATACTGCAGGGCGCACGGGATAGAGGTCCACAATGCCCAGGGCTGCAATGCGGGAGGGGTTATGCAGTATGTCTTTTCCGCACTCTACGGCACGGCCTCCAGGAAATCCATACGCCTGGAACATCCTGTCATCGGGATCATCGGGGTGGGGAATGTAGGGCGGAAGGTGGAGCACATGGCGGAATATCTCGGCTTCAGGGTGCTAAGGTGCGACCCGCCGCGTGCTGCTGCTGAAGGCCCGGAAGGCTTCTGCTCCCTGGAGTACTTGCTCTCCGCCTCCAATATCGTCACCCTGCATACCCCGCTCGACGCGACTACAAGGAATATGGCCGACGCGGACTTTTTCGAGATGATGCGTCCGGGGGCCTTCTTTATAAATGCCGCAAGAGGGGAGATAGTGGACGAGGACGCCCTCATGGAAGCCATCCCGAAGCTCGGGCCGGTGATCATTGATACCTGGAACCATGAGCCGGACATAAATCTCTCGCTCATGGATATGGTGGACATCGCCACCCCGCATATCGCCGGTTATTCCTTCCAGGGCAAGCTGAACGGTACTGCCTCGTCCGTACAGGCCGTGGCGAGGCATTTCGGCATCCGGGAACTCTATGGCTTCTATCCGGATTACGACAAGGCGGAGTACGCGCCGGTGCACCTGGACCTGAAAGGGAAGAATCAAGGGGAGATAACCTCGGTTTTTCAATATAATTATCCTATCTTTACAGATGACTTCATGTTCCGGATGGCTCCGGAGAACTTCGAGAAGATGAGGTCGGAGTACAAGTACCGCAGGGAGATATGCGTGGACTGACCGGGATTCTCCCCGGGTGACGGAAAAGATATCTATAACACTGATTAATAACATGAAGCCCAGTGTTTGGCTTCGATAACGGAAACTGACATGTTCAACAAAGTAGACATCAGGCAGATTGAGTCGAGGGGCTCGTCTGTGGCATCTGCCGAGGCGCAGGTGGAACTTTTCAGGAAAGGCTTTCCATGGATGAAGATAGTTGCTCCGGCGACTCCGGGCAACGGTATCTGTGTCCTCGGAGAAGAGGAGGCGGCCAAGGCCGTGGAATATTACGGGACTGCCGAGATCGCCGGGAAATGCAAGTTTGTGCCGGCATCCGGTGCCGCGTCAAGGATGTTCAAGGACCTTTTCAGCGGCCTGGACACCTTGAAGAAGGGGCAGGATGTTGCTCCCGATTCACCGGCCGCGAAGTTCGTGGCAAACATAGCCCGTTTCGCCTTCTATGACCCTGAACTTTTCGGGACCCCTGCAGACACGGCGCAGAGCCGTATGGAGATATTGTCCAGGACATTAACGGAAGAGGGCCTGGCCTACGGTTCCAAGCCGAAGGGCGTACTGAAGTTCCATAGATACCCGGACGGGGAGGTGCGTACCGCCTTTGCCGAGCATCTTGTGGAGGCTCAGGACTACATGAGGAATCCGGACGGCACCGCGAATATCGTGGTTACCATATCTCCCGAGCACAGGCAGCTTTTCGAGGATGCCTACAAGGCCGTGAAGGACGAGTACGAGAAGAAGTACGGGGTGCGATTCAACATCACGTTCACCTATCAGGACAAGGCTACGGACACCATTGCCGTCGATGCTGACAACAAGCCTTTCCGTACCGATGACGGCAGCCTGCTCTTCCGGCCTGCCGGGCACGGTGCCCTCATATACAACCTGGACAGGATCCCCGAGGAGCTCGTCTCCATAAAGAATATCGACAATGTCGCGAACGAGAGGTTCCTGCCTGTGACGGCGAAATACAAGAAGGTGCTCCTTGGCAAGGCTGTGGAGCTCCGGGACAAGATTTTCGGATATCTTCGCGAACTCGATGCCGTGACAGGGGAAGGTATGTCGCAGGCTCTCCCTCCTTATATCCCGAGCCTTACCCAGAGGTATGACGACCGTTACATGACCCCGGAAGTGCAGAACCTATGCAACGATATCGAGGAGTTCCTGCTCAAGGAGCTGTGTATCCGTATGCCGTATGCCGGGGACTGCAAGACCCGTGTCAGGAAGCTCCGCGAGAAGCTTAACCGCCCTATCCGTGTCTGCGGCATGGTGAAGAACCAGGGTGAGCCAGGCGGAGGCCCGTTCATCATCGAGGAGAAGGACGGCTCCACCTCCCTGCAGATCCTTGAAGGTGCCCAGATAGACAAGTCCGATCCGCAGGCTGCCGCGGCTCTTGCTGCAGCCACCCATTTCAATCCTGTGGATATTGTCTGCTGTCTCCATGACTACAAGGGCAACAGCTTCAACCTTCTCGAACATGTCGACAACGAGGCCGGCTTCATCAGTTCCAAGAGTTACCAGGGACGTGAACTCAAGGCTCTCGAGCTTCCAGGGCTCTGGAACGGCTCCATGAGTGACTGGAATACTTTGTTCGTGGAGGTGCCGTTGGAGACTTTCAATCCGGTGAAGGTGGTGTTGGATTTGTTGAGGCCGGCGCATCAGGCTTCCGGTCTGTGAGAACGGGCGGCCTGCGGCGTTGCTGCTCGGGCTCGAATCTCCTCACATACTACAGTATGCTGCGGGCTTCTCGCCTCGCGCGCCTTGCATTCCGCCCGTTTTCACAGACCGGCCGTGGTGGAGGGGCGGCCTGACGGCGGCCTGCGGCGTTGCTG
>JADIMQ010000088.1 GCA_017694655.1 Candidatus Cryptobacteroides merdigallinarum | reverse complement strand
ACTTGTTGAGGTTACTCCTAAATCCATGAGAATCAGGAAGATAATTCTTGATGAGACAGAAAGGAAGAGAAAAAGTGGAAATTTAGATTGACAATATAAATTTTTTTTATAACTTTGCACGCTCAAATCTATTTACGGGATATGGACAATACAGGATTTCTGATACCGCTAAATGGATTGCCCGCAGGAAAGTCTGTGACCGGCAGGAGTGTCGGAAAAGAGTTTTTTGAAAGTTTTGAGAATACCGAGATACTGGATGCGGACCTGCAGGTCTCGACATCGGTCGAAAAGTCAGGACGCAACATAAGTGTCGACTGCCGGATTTCCGGAAAGGTGTCGGTCCCTTGTGACCGTTGTCTCGACCCGGTGGAGATTCCGGTGGATACCATGGCGAGGCTCAGTGTGAAGACTGTGGCGGGGGAAGATGCAGGGACTGTGGATGATCCGGCGTCCGGACGGGAGATAGTCAGGGTGCCGTCGGCGGAGGCGGAACTCGACATGGCCCAGGTCATATATGACTATGTATGCCTTTCGCTGCCTCCGAGGAGGGTTCATCCCGAAGGGGAGTGCAACGAGGGGGTCATGAGGTACCTCAAGTCAGGTATATCGGTATCGGATTCCGGGGAAAGCCGCCGGGAGAGCCCTTTTGCAGCGCTCGGCGATTTTTTCAGGAACTGAAAGGCCATGCCGGCAGCCGCAGGGTTGCCTCCGGGCCGGTTTGACATGAGAACATAAAAAATAAAAATAAAGATGGCACATCCGAAACACAAGGTCTCTAAACAGAGACGTGACAAAAGAAGAACACATGACAAGGCTGTAGCCCCTACATTGGCTACATGCTCGAACTGTGGTGCGACTGTAATGTATCATAGAGTCTGCCCGGAGTGCGGCTGGTACAGGGGTCGTCAGATTATCCAGAAGAGCGCTGAGTAGGCAGGTCTTCTGAAAATGGTCCCGTAGTTCAACGGATAGAATGGAAGTTTCCTAAACTTTAGATAGCAGTTCGATTCTGCTCGGGACTACATCAAGGGGGGAGGGTGACACAAAAGAGATTTTGTGTCACCCTCAAACGTCTTTCTTCGAAAGACTGGACCCATCCTAACCCCTCTGCTCGCTTTCGAATGTCCACCGGACATTCTCATAAACCGCTCACGACCCCTATTAAGCAATTTTTTCTGCCTTATTTTACCTGTTGATTTGCGATGCTCTCGGTTTCTGTGTATCTTTGCAGGATAAAGCGTTATATACCATGAAACAGATTATAGCAACGGAAAACGCGCCCAAGGCGGTCGGGCCGTACTCCCAGGCGGTAGAAGTCAACGGAACACTCTATATCTCCGGCCAGATTCCCGTGGTGCCGGCGGACGGTTCGGTCCCGGAAAGCATCGAGGCACAGACAAGGCAGTCCCTGAAGAACATAGGTGCCATCCTTGAAAAGGCGGGCCTGACATACAGTAACGTAGTGAAGACCACCGTCCTGCTCAATGATATAGCCGATTTCTCGGCGATGAATGCGGTATATTCCGAATTTTTCACGACAGAGAAGCCTGCCAGGGCCTGCTACCAGGTAGCGGCTCTCCCGATGGGTGTCAAGGTCGAGATCGAAGCCATAGCGGTCCGCTGAAATGAACAGAAAGACGATTATCCTCTGTGTGGCGGTGACCGGTGTCTTCATCCTGACCGTTGCCGTCGCACTGTTCTTTTTATACTCTGGCACTGGGGACAGGAAGACCTCCCTGTCCGAAAGCCGGGAGTACATGCTCTTTTCGGCCGTCCCTTCGGACGCCTCCCTGGTGCTCAAGTTCACAGACCTGCGCTCCATGACGGAGTGCCTGGTCTCGGAGGATTCACCGGCCCACTATATCGTTGCTTCAGTGGCGGCTTCAGGGAAGATGTCCGGACTCCTGCGGGAAATATCTTCCTCTTCCCTGTACCAGGACCTTATGTCCTGCCCGGCCGTGCTGTCCGTGCACAATATCGGGGAACTTGCCCCACTGCTGCTCATTGATGCCGGCAGGTCTGGCGGGGAACCGTCGGCCGGAGTGGATTCGCTGCTCTCCCTTGCGTTGAGGAACGGGATGGCCGCGCAGTATGCAGACGCTTCTGACTACGCCCCTGCCGGGGCTCTTCTACGGAAAAGGTCTCTCCTGCTTGTCTCTCCTTCGGATATACTGGTACAGTCATCCCTGCGCCATGTCAGGTCCGAGGTTTCGGTCCTGGATGTGAACGGTCTTCCGGAATCCGTGGAGCAGCTCAGAGGCGGCAACATGGTGATAGTCCCGGGATCCGGGGTGGAGAAGGTGGCCTCCGGGATTTTCCAGAGGTCGCACCGCCGGTACTTCAGTTTCCTTTCCAGGTTCGCCGACTGCACTGCCTTTTCCATAGACAGCTACAGCCCAGGTTCCATATCCATGACCGGGAAATCCAGTTCGGACGGCGGCCCGGGGGACTTCATGAATGTCTATCCGCAGGTGAGCCCTTCAGTATCGGAAGTGGCTTCGGTGCTGCCGTCCTATACTGTCTCGGCAGCCGCCGTACCGGTGGCGGATGTTGCGGAATATACCTCCGCCTACCTTGCCTATGCCGAGACTGTCTCCCTCTCCAAGGACATGAAGTCAGCCTTCGGGACCATGAGGAAAAGGACAGGAATATCCCCGGAGGACTGGGCTGCCGCACTCGGTATCAGGGAGGTGGCAGCCGCAACCTTCCAGGCCGGAGGCCGGCTGGAGAAGGTCCTTCTCGTGCATATAGGGAAGCATGCCCTTCCGGTATTGCTCAAGGGCAATGCCGGGGAGACGGAAGCCGGCTGCAGGGGGAAAATCCTGGATTATGTCTACAAAGGCTATCTATCGGCCCTGTTCGGGGACCTCTTCTCTGCGGAAGACGAGTCCCACTTCCTGCTTATCGGTGACTGGATGGTCGTCGGGAGCACCGGGGCCCTTTCGGAATACACGAGCGGGCGGGCTACGGAATATACCCTGAAGGACTATATCTCCGACGCTGCTGTAGAGGACGGCCTTTCAGTAAAGGACTCTTATTTCGTCTCCTATCTTTCGCTGGCGGAGGACTGGAACTTTACCGGGTCCCTCTTTTCCGGAGACGTGCTCCCTGCCCTGGAAGCCTCTGCCGAGGATATCTCCTACGAGCCGGTCTTCTTCTCGGTTACCGAGGGCAAGTCCGGGCTGCAGATGAATTTCAGGCTGGAGAGGACGGTGGTCCTGAAGAGCCAGGCCCCTACATTCGAGAGAGATACGGAGGTCACTGTCCCGGACGGCCCGTTCCGGGTGAAGAACTCCGGTACCGGGAGGATGAACCTGTTCTACCAGCAGGAGAACCTCTACCTCTGCCTGCAGGAGGAAAACGGCAAGGGAATCTGGGGCGTGCCTTTCAAGGAGCCTATATGCGGCAGCGCAGTGACTGTGGACTACTATGCCAACGGCAAGCTGCAGATATTGTTCGGAGCAGGCTCGAAACTGTACCTTATAGACCGCCTTGGCCGCTTTGTCACCCCTCCGTTCCCTGTGGAGCTCGGCAAGAAGATACTCCTCGGCCCGGATGTCTACGACTTTTCAGGCAACAGGAAATACAACGTGATGGTCCTGCATGACGACAACACCATCGAGATGTACAATCTGCAGGGACGCCGTCCGGCGCAGTGGAAGACCATCACAGCTGCGGAGACAATCAAGGGGCTGCCGGAGCGCATCAGGGTAGGGGGCCGGTCCTACTGGGTCGTGAGGACCTCAATCCAGACGCTCATATTCGGCTTCTACGGGGGTGAGACCCTGACCGGATTCACCGGGGACAGGATGATAAGGCCGGACAGCGAGATAACCCCTTCAGGGGACAATGCGGTGGAGGCCGTATGCTATGACGGACGCCGCCATACGATAAGACTTTCAGAATAGTTGCACACATATTAAAAGTTACCGAGAATGACTGAATTCAGATCTGTAAACAAGCTTTACGAAGAAAGCTTCAGGGAGAACTGGGACCGTCCGGCCCTTTCAAACTACCAGGGAGTGACGCTCCATTACCGCGATGTCGCCAGACGGATAGCCAAGATGCACATCATGTACGAACGCTGTGGTCTCAAGAAAGGGGACAAGGTGGCGATATGCTCGAGGAACCAGGCGAACTGGGGCGTGTCCTTCCTTTCCGCCCTCACCTACGGGGCCGTGCCCGTGCCTATCCTCCACGAGTTCAAGGCCGGGAACATACACCATCTCGTGAACCATTCCGAGGCCAAGATCCTTTTTGTGGACGACGTGGTATGGGAAGGCCTTACAGAGACAGAGATGCCGACGCTCCTGGCCGTGGTCCAGATAAACACCTTCTCCTTCCTCTATACCAAGACAGAGGAAATCAAGGTTGTGAGGGAGCACCTGAACGAGTATTTCGGGCAGAAGTACCCGATGAACTTCACACCGGATGACATAGACTACTACGAGGATTCCGCGGACGAGCTTGCGCTGATAAACTACACCTCCGGCACCTCCGGGTTCTCCAAGGGTGTGATGATACCGTACAGGGCCCTGTACTCCAACATCTTCTTCGCCAAGAAGGTGCTCCCGATGCTCGGCAACACGTCCAACGTGGTGGCCATGCTTCCTTCGGCGCACATGTACGGGATGATGTTCGAGGTGCTTTTCGAGCTTACCGTCGGCACCCACGTGCATTTCCTGACAAGGGTGCCGAGTCCCAAGATCATCATGCAGGCCCTTGCCGAGGTCCGTCCGGATATCGTGATAGCCGTACCTCTCATCATAGAGAAGGTGTACAAGTCCAAGCTGAAGCCCATCCTTGACAAGAGCGGCATAAAGTTCCTGATGAAGCTCCCGGGACTGGACCAGATGCTCATGAAGAAGATACGTACGGAGCTTGTCACCGCCTTCGGGGGCCGTTTCTACGAGGTCATAATCGGCGGCGCGGCCTTCAACAAGGAGGTGGAGTCCTTCTTCAAGAAGCTTGGCTTCCCGTTCACCGTGGGGTACGGGATGACGGAATGCGCCCCTATCATCACGTATGACGACTGGCAGACAAACCGGGAGTTCTCCTGCGGGAAGGCTGCCCCGAACATGGAGATAAGGATAGATTCCCCTGACCCGGAGACTGTTTCCGGGGAGGTGCTCGTGAGAGGTATGAACGTCTTCCTCGGGTATTACAAGAACGAGGAGGCTACCAGGTCCGCATTCACTGAAGACGGCTGGTTCCGCACCGGGGATATGGGTGTGATGGACAAGGACGGGTATCTTTACCTGCGCGGCCGCTCCAAGTGCATGATCCTCGGGCCTTCGGGACAGAACATCTACCCGGAGGAGATAGAGTGCGTGCTGAACAACATGCACTATGTCGTGGACTCTCTCGTCATCGAGGACAAGGGCAGCCTTACGGCGCTCATCTATCCGGACTTCCACCAGGCCGAGATCGACGGGCTGGACAAGGAGCATCTTATCGCCGACCTTAACAACTCCCTCGCCGTTACCAACAAGGAGCTCCCCAACTATGCCCGCATTGCGAAGTTGGAGGTGATGCCGGAGGATTTTGAAAGGACTCCTAAACGGAGCATAAAGAGATACCTGTACCAGAGATAGCCTTTACACGATGGAAAAGTTCGACCATAGTTATCTGCAGATGGCCGCTATATGGGCCCAGAATTCCTATTGCAAGCGCCGCAAGGTCGGCGCCCTGATAGTGAAGGACAGGATGATAATATCGGACGGGTACAACGGTACCCCGTCCGGATTCGAGAATATATGCGAGGACGAGAACGGGGTCACCAAGCCGTACGTCCTCCATGCCGAGGCCAACGCGATAACCAAGGTTGCAAAGTCCGGGAACAGCAGCCAGGGGTCCACGCTCTATGTGACGGCTTCCCCCTGCCTTGAATGTGCAAAGCTCATAATCCAGGCCGGCATCGCCAGGGTGGTCTACAGGGATGAATACAGGCTTACCGACGGGGTTGACCTGCTACGGAAAGCCGGGATCAAGGTTGAAAAAGTAGATTGATATGAACAACAGGTCTTATACTGCAGTCACGGCACTGCTCGGTGTCGTGCTCGGGGTCCTTGCCACGCTGGTCGTGGTCAGGGTCACCGACAGCAGGAAAAAGTTCGACGGGGATTACAACCGTTGGAGGAAGCTGAACCTCATACTCCAGGAAGTGGAGAAGAACTATGTGGATACCATAGACATGAAGGCCATGACGGACGCTGCCGTCGTTGCTGCGTTGTCCGAGCTCGACCCTCATACCGTGTATCTGCCTCCGGTGGCCCTCGAGGCCTCCGAGACCGAACTGGCAGGGAATTTCGAGGGTATCGGCATCCAGTTCAACGTGCCGAACGACACGGCCATAGTCCTGAGCGTGATTCCGGGCGGGCCTTCGGAAAAGGCCGGCCTGATGCAGGGGGACAGGATACTGAAGGTGGACACTGCCGTCATAGCCGGGAACAAGACGCCGCAGGACAGCATGGTTACCCGGATGAAGGGCCCTGCAGGGTCCAAGGTCACCATTACGGTGAAGCGTGACGGTACGGACATCCCATTTGAGATTACCCGAGGGAAGATTCCGGTCCACTGCGTGGACGCCGCCTTCATGGTGGACGACACCACGGGATATATCCGTCTTTCCAAATTCACGAGGACTACCTACTTCGAGTTCTCCTCCGCTGCCGGAAAGCTGATGGAGTCGGGGATGAAAAGGCTCCTTTTCGACCTCCGGGACAATACCGGGGGATACTTCGACCAGGCTTTCCTGGTCTGCAACGAGTTCCTTGAGGAAGGTGACCCTATAGTCTATATGGAGGGGCTCCACAGGCCGCGGCAGGACTTCAAGGCCGACGGAAACGGGAAACTGAAGGACATAAGGCTGGAGGTCCTTATAAATGAGTCATCCGCGTCCTCGAGCGAGATTTTCGCTGGAGCCATCCAGGACAATGACAGGGGAGTGATTGTCGGCCGCCGTTCTTTCGGCAAGGGACTTGTCCAGGAACCGGTGAACTTCACTGACGGTTCCGGGCTCCGGCTTACTGTCTCCCGCTTCTACACACCGTCGGGACGCTGCATCCAGAAACCGTATTCGGATGACTATGCGTATGACATTTATGAAAGGTACGCCCACGGGGAGATGACTGTCGCGGACAGCATGAAGGTCGACAAGTCCAGGGAATATTTCACCCGTGACGGCAGGGTAGTGTACGGAGGAGGCGGTATAATACCGGATGTGTTCGTGCCGATGGACACTACCAGGGCAAGCAATTTCTTCATCCAGGCCAACAAGAAGGCCCTGCAGGTCCGTTTCGCCTCCGCGATGTTCGACAGGTACCGCAAGACCCTTTCCTCCATAGACGACTTCCGTTCCCTGGAAAGGTATCTCGACGCGATAGACCTGAAAGGCAAGTTCCTTGATTATGCAGCCGGGGAAGGTGTGGTGCTGAAGCCTTCCGAGGAGGCCGATTTCGATACCTACATGATGCCGCAGGTGAAGGCGCTGGTGGGACGCTACTCCAGGCTCGAGGACGAGGCTTTCTACCGGTTCTATATGGAGATAGACGAGACCATCAGGACAGCCCTGGATCTCACTGCTGGGCTATGAAGCGATAGACGATTTCGCCCATCTGCCTCTTGGGAGCCGCCGATGACGCCGTGAAACGGGACAGTCTCGCGGCTCTTTTCGCATATTCCCGGAGGCATCTGTCCTCCGAGGAGAACTCTTCCACGACCTGCACGTCCGATACGGTCCCGGACTGCTCCACGGTAATCCGTACAGTCACGTCGCCTCCTCCGAGACACCTGTAGGCCGGGACGGACAGTGTGACCGCCTTTCTTCCGTCGAGGGAGTAGGATACCACTGACGGGCCGGTATATGTGGCGGAACCGTTGTCTCCCGGGGTTTCCACGGCCTTGGCCGGGGCGGCGTAGTTTTCGTAGTCCTCCGCCTTTTCCGAGAAAGCCCCGCTGCGGAGCTCCCTGGCAAGCCTCTCCGCGTCACCGTACAGTTTTTCTACATCCGTGTTCCTGTCGTCCTTCAGGAGGGAGGAGCCTGCGTCTACCGCGATGTTCCTGATATCCCCGGCGTCGTTTCCGGGGACAGTGCTGTGGGGGGCGGCCGCTATGAGGTCGTCCAGCCTGTCGCTTATGCTTTCCTTGAACTCGGCTTCCAGACGCTCCCTTTCCTCCCGTTCCATGTCCGAGAAGTCAAGAAGATAGGAGGTCTCACCTTTCACTGACGTGCTTATCTGGGATATGAGCAGGACTATCAGGACCGTGAGATGGGCGATCACGGTCAGGTACAGTCCGGACTTGTCTTCCTTGGATATCCTTATGCTTCTGAAAAACTCTCGCACTTTCCGTCATTCAGCTTTCTTGTGCAGGGCCTTCTCTATGGTGGCTGATATTATGTCGATAGCCACCCTGTTGTGCCCTCCCTGCGGGATTATGATGTCGGCGTACCTTTTGCTGGGCTCTATGAACTGGAGATACATGGGCTTCACGGTCTTCGTGTATCTTTCTATTACCGTCTCCACAGTCTTCCCCCTTTCAAGTATGTCCCTTGCCATCACCCTCATGAGCCTGTCGTCATCGTCGGCGTCCACAAATATCTTTATGTCCATCTGGTCCCTGAGTTCGGCACAGGTGAATATGAGTATGCCTTCTATGATTATGACGTCGGCTGGACGGACGGTGATGGTTTCTGTCTTCGATCTTGAGCAAGTCAGATAGGAATAGACCGGCTGCTCTATGGACAGCCCGCTCTTCAGCATTTTCAACTGTTCGTTCAGCAGCCGGAAGTCTATGGAATCCGGATGGTCGAAATTGACTTTCTGCCTCTCCTCAAGTGGCAGGTGGCTGGAATCCTTGTAGTACGAATCCTGCGGGATTATGACTACGTTCTCCTTCAGCTGTCCGGTGATGGCTTTCACGACAGTGGTCTTCCCTGACCCCGAACCTCCGGCTATTCCTATGACAAGCATGACTTTCAGATTAATATTCCGCGTTCTTTGGTGTCCTCGGGAACGGTATGACGTCCCTTATGTTGCCCATTCCTGTAACGAAGAGCAGGAGCCTCTCGAACCCGAGCCCGAAGCCGCTGTGCGGAGCCGTGCCGAACCTGCGGGAGTCGATGTACCATTCGAGGTTGGTCCGGCTCATGCCGAGCTCGGATATCCTCGCCTCGAGCTTCCCGAGGGAAGATTCCCTTTCCGAGCCTCCTATGATCTCTCCGATCTTCGGGAAGAGCACGTCCATTCCCCTGACAGTATTACCGTCCTCGTTCTGCTTCATGTAGAAGGCCTTTATGTCCTTCGGGTAGTCTGTCATTATGACCGGTTTCCTGAAGTGCTTTTCCACGAGATATCTTTCATGTTCGCTCTGGAGGTCCACACCCCAGCTCACAGGGAACTCGAACTTCTCCCCGGAGGCTTCGAGTATCCTTATGCCTTCAGTGTATGTCAGGCGGACAAAATCCGTGTCGATGACGCTCCGGAGCCTTTCTATCAGCTCCTTGTCGAACATGTCGTTGAGAAACCTGATGTCATCCATGCAGTTCTCGAGGGCATACTTCACAAGGTACTTGATGAAGTCTTCCGCAAGGTCCATGTTGTCGTTTATGTCATAGAACGCCATCTCCGGCTCTATCATCCAGAACTCGGCCAGATGTCTCGGGGTGTTGGAGTTCTCTGCCCTGAAGGTAGGGCCGAAGGTATATATCTCCCCGAGGGCCATCGCCCCGAGCTCGCCTTCGAGCTGCCCGCTCACGGTAGGCTTGTCTGCTTCCCGAAAAAGTCCTGGCTGTAGTCTATTTCCCCGCCTTCCTTCCTCGGCGGATTGCCGAGGTCAAGTGTCGTCACCTGGAACATCTCTCCTGCACCTTCACAGTCTGAAGCCGTGATGATAGGGGTATGGAGGTACACGAAGCCCTTGTCGTTGAAGTATTTGTGAATGGCGAACGCCATGGCGTGCCTTATCCTGAGCACGGCCCCGAAGGTATTGGTCCTCGGCCTGAGGTGGGCTATCGTCCTCAGGAACTCCATCGAATGCCCTTTCTTCTGCAGAGGGTAGGTGTCCGGGTTCGCTTCACCGTACAGTTCAATCTCCCGTGCCTGTATCTCCACGGACTGGCCGCTTCCGACAGACTCCACAAGCTCTCCCTTGACGCAGATGCACGCCCCGGTGGTTATCTTTTTCAGCAGGTCCTCGCTGAACGCAGCCGTTTCAACAACTATCTGTATGTTATTTATCGTGGAGCCGTCATTCAAAGCTATGAAAGCTATATTCCTGTTCCCTCTTTTCGTTCTGACCCAGCCTTTGGCTACAACGGCCTGGCCGGGCTCGCTTTTCAGCAGATCTTTGACTTTGGTCCTCATCATGATATGTCTTTTATGTTAAAACGAACAAAGATAGCAAAGATAATAGAAATACTTCCCCTTCTCCCGCAGGAATCCAGGGCCTTGCCCCGTATTTTCCAATCTTCCGGCGAAGCGTTCAGGGCGCGGGTGCTTCCCGCTTATTCCCCGCGCATTATCTTCTTTGGAATGTCTGTATTGTCATAGCATCCGGAGAACATTTCCGCGCCGTGGCCTACGGCATAGACAGGGACAGGAATACCGGTATGCCCGCCGGTGCTCCAGCCTATGTTGGCTGACTTGTTGAGCTTTGCATTTTCCTCGTCACCAATGATGTCCTTCTTTCCGGCGGCCTTCCATGCGTTTTCCAGCATATCCCACTTTATGTTCTCCCCCTTGCCACAGCCGAGGGTGAGTCCTCCTGTCTCGTGGTCTGCTGTCACGACGATGAGGGTCTCGTCCGGATGCTTGAGATAGAAGGCATAGGCTTCCTTCACTGCCTCGTCGAGCTCGAGTACCTTCTCGGTCATCGGCATGGTCCTGTTGTTGTGCCCTGCCCAGTCGATGGTACCGCCCTCTGCCATTATGAAGAACGGCTTCCCGTCAGCGGAGAAGCGGTCTATCGCGGTCTCTACCATTTCCTTCAGGGATATCTCCTCTTCCTCGGTATGCTTTACAACGTAGTTCTCGCTGTCGGACTTCCTGTTGTCCTTCTGGCAGAGGATGAGCTTTTCCGCTCCCTTCTCGGCATTGTACTCCTCCATGCCGTAGCTTATGGTGTAGCCCTTGCCCTCGATTATCCTGTCGATGTCCTCTTTCTTGCCGTCTTTCCCGTTGAAGTCCAGGAACCCGTCGCCTGCGAAGTAGTCGAAGCCGCTTTCAGGAACCTGCAGGCTTATCTCGTAATAATCCTTGCGGGACTTTGCATTGGCATAGAAGGAGGCCGGCGTAGCGTGGTTGACCGGGACATTGCTTATGATACCTATCCTGTAGCCCTTGTCCTTCAGCCTGTATGTGAAGCTCTCCAGCTCCTTTCCGTCCGGTGTTTCCCCGAGCATGGAGTTGTTGGTCTTGGACCCTGTGGCCAGGGCTGTGCCTGCTGCGGAGGAACAGGTGATGTTCTTGTTCGCGGAGAAGGTGGTTGCCATCCCGAGGTAAGGGAACTTCGTGAATGAGAGCCTTCCAATCCCGCCGAGCTCACCGTTCTGGTAGGCCAGGTAGGATTCGGTTGCCGCAACCTGTGCCTGTCCCATTCCGTCACCTATGAACAGGAAGATATACTTGGCCTGTCCTTCGGGTTCGTTCCTGTTGCCGTCAGTGCATCCCGTCAGTGCGCAAAGCGCAGCGAGGATTGTCAGTAGAAAGAAATTTCTGTACATGTCTTCAGTATGTTTAATATGATTTTCCTCTTGTTGCTGTGCCGTTCCATGGCTTATTTTTCGGCGGTTCAAATTTAGCATTTTCCTCCGAAAAACAAAAGATGAGGGTGACACAAAAGAGATTTTGTGTCACCCTCAAACGTCTTTCTTCGAAAGACTGGACCAATCCTAACCCCCTGCACCCCCTGCACCCCCTGTTAGGGGGATTTCGCACCTACCCGGTGCGGTCCCTACGGGATTTTTTTGGGGCTTTTGTGTCACCCTCATCTTTTCATTAGTCAGTATCTACTGTGCCGGTTTTCTTGCAGCATACATTATCTTCAGTGCAGAGCACCTCCTGAGCTCCTGCTTCACGTCAGTGATGATACCCATCCTGACATCGGCATCAGCCCTTATGGATACTGTCATATACTGTCTGTCCACTTCACTCATCGCGTCACGTTCCGCTGCGATGAAGTCGCGGATTTCGTCGACTGTCTTGAAAGAGTCGTTGAGCTGTATACGTGCATCGGTACCGTACATCTTCTGGAGAGATGCAATAGGTGATCCGATATTGATGTACGAGGTCAGGTCCTTGCGTTCCAGCTTGGCGACTTCACTCGCTTCAGGGAGGTTCACCATGACCTTGTTCTCGGTCTCACGCATACTTGTCGTCACCATAAAGAAGAACAGGAGCATGAACACAATATCGGACATGGATGCCGTGGTCAAGCCCGGCACTTCCTTCTTACTGCCGCTATTTCCAAATTTTGCCATAACTTATTCTCCTTCTTGTTATTTTTTCGATACATCCTTCGGCTCTGCCTCGGAAATGTTCTGTGGTATCGCTTCCCTTGCGATTCTCTGCTGGTCTTCGTTCAGGCTGAGGTAAGCTTTCCCGAAGTGAGCTTTGGCAAATTCATCCCTCAGCTCGTTCACAGCCTTTACAAGCTCGTTCTGCACCTCAATATATGCCTTGTAGCTTGTACCGCGGTCGTTCTGGAGGGAGATGACACCCTTTGAAACATTATATGTACCGAAACCCTCGATTTCCTTCGGAGTCCTCTCCGGGAGATCCGGGTCGTTGTTCGGGTTTACAAGGAACTCTTTTACTTTGTCTTTCAAGAAGCTGACATCCATTGGTTCATTACCTGCGAACAGCCTGTCTGCGGAGTTTATCCTCACAATGATGATGTTCCTCCGGTTGACCTTCTGGTCTTCCACCGCCTGGTTCTCATCAGGGATAGGCGGGAGACGGCGCTGCAGTCCTGAGTCCTGATTCATTGTAGTTGTCATCAGGAAGTATGAAAGCAACAGGAATGCGATGTCCGCTGACGATGCTGAATTTAATTCTGGAGTCTTTTTAGACATGGTTCTCTTTATTTGTTGTGTATAGCATTACGTATTCCCCCATAGATGATGGCGATGATAGCCAATGCACAGAGGAGGTAGGTGAGGTTCAGCAGGGTATCTGTTACCTTGAGCGTAGTCGCGCTGACTTCAGCTCCCACATATCCTATCGCCGGTGCCCCGGATGACAGCATATAGACAGCCCCCACCACTATTACGACAGCCACAAGCTCGATCGCCATCTTGATAAGGTTCTTCGGGTTGTTGATCGCGCTGATTGTGATGCCGAATACTATGGCTATAACGATGCCGACAATCGCCAGTATGTATGCCCAGTACAGGAGGGTGTCCACAGATATATCGCTGAAACCTACTGCGTAGCCCCATGCTGTTATGCCTGCACTGACAATCATCAGCACCCATAACAGGATCTTTACTATTTTTTCAAATCTGCTAGATGACATTGCTTGTTATTTTTTATTCTCATATTTTACCAGGATATCTACAAGGGAGATGGATGCATCTTCCATATCGATGGAAAGCGAGTCGATCCTCGATACGATATAGTTGTAGAAAATCTGGAGAATAATTGCAACGATAAGACCGCCGACGGTGGTGATAAGGGCGACTTTCATACCTCCTGCAACGACGTTAGGCGAGATGTCACCGGCTGCCTGGATAGCATCGAAGGCCTGGACCATACCGACCACAGTACCGAGGAATCCGAGGGATGTGGAAAGTGCGATGAAGAGCGCGATCCATGTAAGTCCGTTCTCCATGAGGCTCATCTGTACTGAACCGTAGGAAACCACCGTCTTCTCGACAACCTCGATGCCCTGGTCCATACGGAGGAATCCCTGGTAGAAGATGCTTGCCACAGGACCGCGGGTGTTGCGGCATACTTCCTTGGCTGCTTCTACACCGCCTTCCTTGAGGGCAGCGTCAATCTTGCTGAGGAGCTTCTTGGTGTTGGTCTTGGAGAAGCTCAGGTAGAGGATCCTCTCGATGGAGATGGCAAGTCCCAGGATAAGGCAGAGGATGATTGACGCCATGAAGCCAGGACCTCCTTCGATGAACTTGGTCTTGAGCTGCTGGTGAAGCGGAACTTCACTGTTTGCGCCTGCTGCAAAAGGGTTTGCGTTAGTGGAAGCAGTCACTTCCTCTGTTACCGCGGAGTCCGTGGTTGCTGCAGAGTCGGGAGCTGCCGTATTGTCCTGAGCTGCCACGAACTGGGCGGAAAAAGCCATCATTGCAATAGTTGCAAGGAATATGAAAAAATTTTTCATAATAGTTTGTGTGTGTTTAATTAATAATGTATCAGTTTGTTGTAATTTATTCAGCTTTATTTTGTGCTAATCAGCCTACTTAAATCCGGTGCAATTTAGCAAATAATTTTTATATGGCAATAATTATTTTGTTATTTCTCCCCTGAGGTTTTTGTCGAGTTCACGCCTTACAATGGCGTTGTCCGGGTATCTCCCCATGAGGTGGAAAAGCTTCGCGAGGGCGCTTTCCGTCGTGCAGTCGTACCCGTCGAGCACCCCTGCCTCCTTGAGCCTCTTGCCTGTAGCGTAAAGGTCCATGTCCACCGAGCCGGCCAGGCACTGGGTCACGTTCAGGATGATCTTCCCCATGGATATCCCTTCCTTTATGAGGTCTATGAACCACTCCCGGGACGGGGCGTTCCCGGAGCCGTAGGTCTCTATTATCACCGCCCTTGTCTCCGGTCCGCAGATTATGTTCCTGACGACCTGCGGCGTTATGCCTGGGTGTATCTTCAGGATGGACACGCGGGTGTCCAGGGCCTTGTGGAAGACCGGTCTCCTGTCCCGGTCCCCGGGGACGAGGATGTTCGCCGTGTCGTACCATATCCTGATGCCTGCCTCCGCAAGGTGCGGGAAGTTCCCGGACCTGAATGCCCGGAAGTTCTCGGAACTGACCTTCCTGGCCCGGTTGCCCCTCATGAGGGAGTTCCCGAAGCAGATGCAGACTTCCGGTACCATGGCGTGGCCCTCCCCGTCCCTGGCTGCGGCTATCTCCACGGAAGATACGAGGTTTTCCTTGCCGTCTGTCCTTGCCGCCCCTATCGGGAGCTGGCTCCCCGTGAATATGACCGGCTTGGTGAGTCCCTCTATCATGAAGCTCAGTGCCGAGGCTGAATAGGCCATTGTGTCCGTGCCGTGCAGGATGACGAACCCGTCGTACTTGTCGTAGTTCCCCTCGATGACATCCACGAGCTTCTGCCAGAGCCCTGGCTCCACGTCGGCGGAGTCTATGATGTGGTCGAACGTGCAGGAGTCTATTCGGTAGGCGAATTTCCCGAGCTCCGGGACTTCCTCGAGTATCTGGGAGAAGTCGAACGGCTTCAGGGTCTGGTCCTCCGGGTCTATCTTCATCCCGATGGTGCCTCCTGTATAGATCAGTAGTATGGATGATTTTCTGGAATTCGGTTCTGGTATGTATTTCATTGGAGCATTACTGTTTCAGATTCCGAACAGCTCTTCCGCGTTGCGGGAGGTGGTGCCGGCAACCTCTTCTATGGAAATATTCTTCTGGGCCGCGATCTTTTCGGCTATCAGCGGGATGTACGCGCTCTCGTTCCTTTCTCCGCGGTGCGGTACAGGGGTGAGGTATGGCGAGTCGGTTTCCAGGAGGATGCGTCCGAGGGGGATCTGCCTGACGGTCTCGGCTATTGAGGCCTTCCTGAATGTCACGACCCCTCCTATGCCGACGTACCAGTCCCCGTACCCGGCCAGTCTCCTGTATGTCTCTATGCTGCCGCTGAATGCATGGAACACCCCGGCAGGGGAGAGGTGCCTGCACCTTCCGAGGACGTTGAATATGGGTTCCGTGGCCTCCCTGCAGTGGACTATTACCGGGAGCCCGAGCCTGCAGGCCAGCCTTATCTGCCTCTCGAAAGCCTCCTCCTGCTCCTTCAGGAACTCCTTGGACCAGTAGCAGTCCATACCTGTCTCGCCTATTGCCCGGATACCCTTCCCGGCCATTGCCATACCTTCAATCTCCTCCAGTTCTTCCTCCCAGCCCGGGCCTACGGAGGTGGGATGCAGCCCGAGGCAAGGGAAGAGGGTGCCGCTGAATTTCTCCGCAAGGGAGAACATGGCCTCCCGAGAGTTCCTGTCGATGTCCGGCAGGATCATCTTGCGTACCCCAGCCTCGGCCGCTCTTCCGACTGCGGCCCCGGCGTCCTCGCTGAACTGTTCGTCGTAAAGGTGTGTATGGGTGTCGATAAAATACATGTCCGGATCAAGTATTGCGCAAAAATAAGAAACAGTTTCGAGAACCGTCCCAATTTCTGCCAAAAATTCTTTTACGGACCGTTCCCTCCCGGGAATCCCGGGCGGACCTGCCGTGCAGTCCATGTCCGGAAAAACCAGGACGGCCCTCCCTGGAAGGTCCCGGGGTCAGATGGTCCTCCGGTCTATGGAACAGCGCTGCATCAGGTCCGTGCGTATGAACCCGTCATTTTCGAGCAGCCCCGTGATTTCCGCGACAGTGCGGTAGGCGAGGCCGGTCTCTTCCGTTATCTCCTGCAGGGAGATGTTTCTCCGCCTCTTTATTATAAGGAGTACCCTGGCTATTTCCTCCACCTTCCCTTCCGGGAGAGACTTGCCGTAGTGGGACGCGGCTGCCTTTTCCGGATGCCTGTCCTCCTGCCTGAACACATATCCGAGACTTTCCACAAGGTCCTTTTCCGAGATTACCGGTGTGGCCATGCCGGAGCGGAGCAGCCAGTTGCATCCTTCCGACACGGGGTCTCCGGCCCTGCCCGGCAGGGCGTACAGCTCCCTGTCGTAGGAGAATGCCTGCCTTGCCGTTATCATCCCTCCTCCGCGCAGCCTCGATTCTATGAGTACCGTGGCCTTGGAGAGCCCGGCTATTATCCTGTTCCTCCGGACGAAGTTCACAGGTATGGCCCCGGTGTGGAGCGGATAGTCCGATATCAGCGCCGAGCCTGGCTTCTCCGCAATGGCCTTCGCGTGCCTCCTGTGCGGGGCCGGGTAAACAAGGTCAGCTCCGGTCGCCATCACCGCTATGGTGTCGAGTCCGCTCCCGAGGGCGGCAAGATGGGCGGTTATATCGGTCCCGTACGCGAGTCCGCTGACTATCACTGGCCGGCTGCCGGACCGCGCGAGAGCTTCCACTATTCTTGTGCACCACTCCCTCCCGTATCCTGAAATCTCCCTTGTCCCGACGATGGACACGAAGTCCCGTTTCCCGGACAGGCATCCCTCCGGGGCAGCACCCCTGATATAGAGGCCGGCAGGTCCGTCCTCGCACTCCATCAGCAGCTCCGGATATCCAGGTTCTCCCCGTCCCGTGAAGAATATGCCCTCCCTCCGGGCCTCCTCCAGCTCCTTCCTGGCCTTCTCGAGGGCATCGTCGCAAATTTCCCCGGTGTGCCTGGAATGGGGCCCGAGTATCTCCCGGAGTCCCTCCCTGCCGAGGCTGAAGACCGACCTGGCGGAACCGAGGTTCCCTACCAGGGCCGTGGCTATTCTCGGCTCGTACCCGAAAATCATGTTCAGTGCACAGAGGCATATCTTCTCTTCGTTGATGCTTTCCATTTTTCCGCTAATATACCTCTGTCCGGAGACAAAGAAAGACAGAAAGAGAAATTCTTCCTGTCTTTTTCTTATTTGCAAAGCTTTTGCTCTTTTTTATGTCCCCTGCCTCTATATTATGAGGAGGGCGTCCCCGTACGGCCCGAACTTGTAGTCCTCCTTGAGCGCCACGCTGTAGGCTTTCATCACATTCTCATATTCACCGAATGCGGCCACCGCCATGAGCATCGTGGAGCCGGGGATGTGGAAGTTGGACACTATTGCGTCCGGGATGGAGAACCTGTAGGGCGGGAAGATGAACTTGTTGGTCCATCCGTCGAACGGGTTCACCTCATCGTAGGAGGTGACGTAGGTCTCCAGGGCCCTCATGACTGTCACGCCTACTGCGAGCACCTTGTTCCGGTTCCTCTTGGTCTGGTTTATGATTTCGGCGGTCTCGTCCGAGATTATCACCCTTTCCGAGTCCATCTTGTGCTTGGAAAGGTCCTCGACGTCTACCGAACGGAAATGTCCTATCCCCATGTGCAGGGTTATGAAAGCCTTGTTGATGTCCTTCAGGATCATCCTGTTGAACAGTTCGCGGCTGAAGTGGAGTCCGGCGGCCGGAGCTGCGACCGCGCCCTCGTTCCTGGCGAATATGGTCTGGTAGTTCTCCGCGTCTTCCGGGAGGACCTTGTCCCTCACGAACTTTGGGAGGGGAGTCTCGCCGAGGGAGTAGAGGGTCTGCTTGAAGTCCTCGTACGGCCCGTCATACAGGAAGCGCAGTGTCCTGCCGCGGGAGGTGGTGTTGTCTATGACTTCGGCGACAAGGCTTTCGTCCTCCCCGAAGTACAGCTTGTTCCCTATCCTTATCTTCCTTGCGGGGTCCACTATGACATCCCAGAGGCGCTGCTCCCTGTTCAGTTCCCGGAGAAGGAACACCTCTATCTCCGCCTTTGTCTTTTCCTTGTTCCCGTAGAGCCTTGCCGGGAATACCTTCGTGTCGTTCAGTATGAAGGTGTCACCTTTCCCGAAATAGTCTATGATGTTCTTGAAAAGCTTATGCTCGATTTCTCCTGTGCTCCTGTGCAGTACCATCAGCTTGCATTCGTCCCTCCATCTCGGAGGCTCCTGCGCAATTTTTTCTTTTGGGAGGTTGAACTGAAATTGAGAGAGTTTCATTTCCTGATATCGAAAAAACCTGTTATGTCCAGAAACCGGCCTGGAATTCCCCTGTCAGACGGCGCCGCGCTCCTTTCCGGTATTCCGGGGAATCCTGTCCCGGATATGTCCCATGGATCCATGTCCGCGGGTTCCGGGGCCGTTTCTTACAAAATTTAAATTTAACTAAAAATCTCGCGACATTTATTTATACGATTTTTTCCTGAATTTGTTTCAGAAACTCCCGGAAAAATTTCTTCAGACCCCTTTTTCCCTGAAGACCTCGAGGATGGAGGGGTATGTCCTGTTCAGGAAATTCGGCAGGCTCGACTTCGCCACCCATGCCGCCTTGGAGATGTCCTCCTCCTTCTGCGGCACGAGCTCGGTAGGGGCGGTGTACAGCATGTCGAACCACCAGGTGTGCTTGAGGTGCCATATCCCGTTCCTCCTGTAGCAGTGGTCGGTGATGCAGATCAGGTCCCCGATACGGAGCTCCCGGACCCCTGTCTCTTCCTGCACTTCCCGGAGGGCTGTCACCCTGATGTCCTCTCCTTCCTCCCTGTGGCCTTTCGGCAGGTCCCACAGCCCGTTCCGGTTTATGAGCAGGAAGTCGCCCCTCCTGTTCGAGACAAGGCCACCTCCGGCGTCGACTTCCCTGAATTCGCCGCAGATCCTGCGGTACATGCTTTCCGGGTCGCCGGTCGGGATGTATATCCTGCCCAGGGTGTCCGAAATCTCGAACATCCCGACGAGGCTGTGGATGTCTATCCTTTCTCCCGGGCAGAACTGTATGGCGTTGGGGTCCGTCAAGGCCTGTTCGTAAGGAGGACAGATGATTATACATCTCTTTTCGAAATATATCTTGTGCATTTTCTCCGCTAAAATTACTATCTTTGTCGAATGTGTATGCAAATATAGGATATAGAAACAAAATATAATGAACATGGAATCAAAAGAAATATCCGTGGCCAAGTCCCTGCTTGACATCAAGGCGGTGCTCCTGAGCCCGGAGAAGCCGTTCACATGGGCTTCAGGCTGGCTTTCCCCTATCTACTGCGACAACAGGAAGATCCTGTCCTATCCCGATATCCGTGAAAACGTCTGCCGTCTCATGGCGGACATAATCAGGGAGAAGTACCCGCAGGTGGAGGTCATCGCCGGGGTAGCCACCGGGGCCATTGCCCACGGCATGCTGATAGCCTATTTCCTCGGCAAGCCTTTCGTGTATGTCCGTCCGAAGCCAAAGGATCACGGCACAGGCTCCCAGATAGAAGGAATGGTAGGGAAGGGTGCCAAGGTGGTCGTGGTCGAGGACCTTATCTCCACCGGGAAGAGCAGTCTCGCGGCGGTGGACGCCCTGAACAAGGCTGCGGCCGAGGTCCTCGGGATGGTCGCCATCTTTTCCTATAACTTCAACCAGGCGAGACGCGCCTTCGAGGTCGCCGACGTGGAGCTGACGACGCTCACCAACTACGACGCCCTCATAGATGTGGCCTGCGATACCGGATATATCAAGGATTCGGACCTGGAATGCCTCAGGGAATGGCGCTTCTCCCCTGCGACATGGGGTAAAAAGGACTGACGATGGCTACAGAGATCAAGAGCAGGCACGCCACTGTGTCGAAGCAGCCGTACGAGCTGTACATGGCCTTTGTGGACATGCGCAATTTCCTGCAGTTCCTCCCGGAGGACAAGAGGAAGGACATTTCCGCCGACTATGACTCGATAAGGGGGACTGTACAGGGGTTCGATGTCGGGGTGCGTGTAGCCGGGAGGGTCCCTTATTCGCGGATTGACTTCAAGGACGACGGGGCGCCTTTCCAGTTCTCCGTCTCAATGTTCTTCGACCCGGACAAGGAAGCCGGGAAGACCGATTTCCACATAGAGTTCTCCGCGGAGCTGAACTTCATGATGAAGATGCTCCTCGGGTCCAGGCTGCAGGAGGCCCTGGACAAGATGGTGACGGCTTTGGCTGATGCCTCCAACGGCAAGATGCCGGAAGGCTTTGACCCGACCATGTATGGTTTCGGCAAATGACGTCTTCGTCCGATACCTGGCCGAAGCCGTCGGTGCCGGGAGGGTCCCTGCCGTGCTTGGGGCGCTGGACAGGGACCCTTCCGTGTCGGTGCGGCTGAACCCGTACAAGAGGCATCCGGACTTTCCGGGTAGCAGGCCGGTGCCGTGGTCGCGCTACGGCCTGATGCTGGCCGGCAGGCCGGTGTTCACCCTCGACCCGTTTTTCCATGGAGGGTGCTACTATGTGCAGGATTCCTCATCCATGTTTGTAGGATATATGCTGAGGCAGGTCCTGGAGACCCTCGCCCCGGCATCCCCGGTCAGGGTGCTCGACCTGTGCGCCTCGCCTGGCGGGAAGACGACGGATGCCGCCGCCTCTCTCCGGGAGGCTTCCGGTGGAAATTTCATCCTTGTCTCCAACGAGGTGATAAGGTCCAGGGTGCCGGCCCTTGCCGAGAATGCGGCCCTGTGGGGGGATCCTGCCGTGACCGTGACAAATGCGGACCCGGCGGAATTCGGTGCCGGGCTGGAAGGTTTCTTTGACGTGATACTGGCTGATGTCCCGTGCTCGGGGGAGGGTATGTTCCGCAAGGACGCTGATGCCGTGTCGCAGTGGTCTGCCGCTAACGTGGAGCACTGTGCGGCGAGGCAGAGGCGGATACTGTCCGATGTCTGGCCGGCCCTGGCCGGCGGCGGTGTGCTGATATACTCCACCTGCACCTTCAATATATACGAGAATGACGGGAACGTGGCCTGGGCGGCCCGGAACCTCGGGGCGGAAGTCCTTTATCCCGGCAGGGAAACGATTCCGGAAGGGGTCATCCCTACTGAATACGGCTTCAGCCTTGTGCCGGGCTTTGTCGAGGGGGAGGGACAGTACTGTGCTGTCTTGAGGAAGACATCCCCGCAGGCAAGGAAGGTCCCCGGAGGGACAAGGCCTGGACGGAAGGATGGCCACGGTTCACTGCTGGCTGAACTTTTCGGCATCCCCGTAAGGCCTGTCGTCAGGGGTGACCTGCTGAAGGCCGTGCCGGAGAATATAGCGGACGAGACGGCTTTTGTCGCGGAGAAGGTGAAGGTGGTATCTTCCGGATGTGCTGCAGGGACCCTGAAGGGGAAGGACTTCATTCCGGACGCGGACCTGGCCCTGGACATCTGTCTCAGGGAAGATGCGTTCAGGAGGGTGGATGTGGACCGGAGGACTGCGCTCTCCTTCCTTCACAGGGATGCCATTGTGCTGGATGACAGGGAAAAAGGATATGCCCTGATATGCCACGGCGGGGTTCCTCTCGGGTTCGTCAAGAACCTCGGGAACAGATGCAACAGCCTCCACCCGATGGAAAGGCGTATCCGTATGAGTATAGACTGATGATAAAATGAGAGATATGCGCTTGAAGAAAATTCTAATGGCGGTGCTCCTGTCCGGATTCTTGCTTCCGGCAGCCGCCCAGACAAGGGAAGAGCTCTCGGAGACATACTCCGGAAGGTATGACCTGGTGGTTTCCAAGCTCGGCTATGCCGGAGTGGGAGTGGACACCATATTGAACCAGTGGGAGCAGGTGGACTCGACGAATGTGAAAATGCTGACAGCCAGGTTCAACTACTATTTCACGAAGGCGCAGTCCAGCTCCGTGGTCGTGAAGCCGGAGAAAAAGTATCTCGGGGCCGACCCGGTGCTCACCCTGAAGGACTCCACCGGGAGGGATGTCTATTATTACCAGGAAGTTTCCTATGACGATGCCTTGTTTTCCGATGCCATGCGCTATCTGGACAAAGCTATAGAGGCTGACCCTTTCAGGATAGACCTGCGCTTTACCAAGGTCACGGCACTGATGTCGTACGAGAAGGACAGTCCGGACATGGCGCTCTCCTATCTGCTCCGGCTTGTGGACAAGGATGCGTCGGAGGACTGCGTATGGGTTTACCCCGGGTACGAGATCGGGGACGACTTCTTCAAGCAGTCCATGCAGGAATACTGCGCGGCCTTCTATACCATCGGCACGCCTTCCTCATACGAGGCCTTCAGGACCCTCTCCGAGCGTATGCTCATGATATATCCGAAGGACGCTGTCTTCATCACTAACCTCGGGACATACGACTTCATCGTCGCCAAGGATTACCCCAAGGCCCTGAAGTATTACAAGAAGGCCCTGAAGATAGCCCCGGATGACTATTCGGCCCTGAAGAACTGTGTCCTGCTGGCCCGCCGCCAGAAGGACAACAAGCTCGAGAAGAAGTATCTCGAGAAGTTCGCGGCGGTGGCGCCGGAGAATGAAAGGCAGGCGGCCGAGGCCCGTCTCAAATATCTTGACGGCCAGGATTAGTCCTGGCGCGGTACAGCTGCCAGGAGTTGAACAGGTTGTGCCAGATACAGTAGAAGCCCCCTGCGATGGACGTGACCGGGGTCATGAAAGTATATCCCATCCATATTGCGAAGACGGTGTTTTTCTGTCCGAGGGCCTGTCCTGCCGTGACGGATGCCCCGTACCTTTTCCCTATCCTCTTCCCGGCCCAGAACTGGACAGCGCAGCACAGGAGGGAGACAGCCCCCAGGCCTGCCAGGTAGATGGCTGGGGTGGTGCTGTGCACTATGGACCTCGTGGTCATGGCGATGGCGAGCATAAGCGAGACGCTCCACAGGTAGAAGGCGAGGTCCTTGAACTGGAGCAGCCAGGCGTGGAACCTTGGCATCAGGTACCTTACAAGGAAGGCTGCAAGACAGGGGAGTATCAGCAGCGGGAAGACCTTGGCCAGGATCATGCTCGACGCAGTAAGGAACGAGATTCCTTCGGCAGGGTGCACGAAGGGGATGAAGACAGGGACGAGCACGGCGGTGGCCATGTTTATTATTATGGTATAGGCCGTGAGTCCCGGCATGTCACCTCCGAGCTTGCCCGTGACTACCGCCGCTGCCGTGGCTGTCGGGCAGATGAGACAGAGCATTGCTCCCTCTATCAGGACTTTCCCGTGGAAGTCAGGCAGGACCATCATGGCCAGGGCCAGGCAGACGAATGACAGGGACTGGAACAGCAGCAGCCAAACGTGCCATCTCCTCGGCCGCAGGTCCTGGGGCTCTATATGACAGAATGACAGGAAGAGCATGAGGAAGAGCAGCAGCGGCTGCAGGACGCCTGCGGTTTTCACGAGGAAAGGTCCGGCCGGTGCCAGGCCCGGTATGCTGTCATATATCACGTATACAAGGATTCCGGCGGCGATGGCCAGGGGTAATGTCCAGTTTTTCAGGATGTTAAGCATGGTGTATCCTTTTTCGTTCCGCGGGTGCAAATTTAGGTTCTCCCGTGGAATATTTCAAGGATTATCTTGACTTCCTTTCTTGCCTGTCCATTTCCGGAATCCAGGCGGAAGCTGACGCCGGCCGGGCTCCGCAAAATTTATATCGGAAATTTTTAAAACTGTTTCTAAATTATGCCTATCTTTGTATGATTTAACAAATTTAGGATTATGAATAAGGTATTATGTCTAATGCTGGCACTGGCAGCTGTGGTTTCCTGCAAGCAACCGGAGGATACTGAACAAGCCCTGGATCTTTCCAACCTCGATCCGACTGTATCGCCGGGCGAGGATTTCTACAGATATGCTACCGGCGGCTGGATGGCGTCGCATCCCCTGAAGCCGGAGTATGCCCGCTTCGGGACTTTCAACGAACTGATGGAAAACAACGAGAACAGGTTGAGGACACTTTTCGAGAATCTCGGCAAGAGCAGCCCTGTACCCGGAAGCGAAGCGCAGAAGATAGACGACCTGTACAAGATGGGACTCGACTCCGTAAGGCTTGCCTCGGAGGGTGCGGCACCTCTGGAGCGCGTACTGGCGGAGATTGACGCCATAAGTGACAGCCGTTCCTTCGCGGAGACGGTGGCCAGGATGCACGCGTCTGCGGAATCCCCGTTCTTCACAGCCTATGTGGGCGCCGACATGACGGACAGTGATGTGAATGTCCTGTACATTTCCCAGTCCGGGCTCGGGATGGGAGACAGGGACTATTATATAGAGGAATCGAATTCAGCACTGAAGGAAGGGTACCGGCAGTATCTTTCCAGGATATTCTCCCTTGCGGGTATCGAGAACCCGGACACTGCCGCGACGGAAGTCCTTGCCCTGGAGGACGCCATGGCAAAGATCTCATGGTCCAGCGTGGAGAGGAGGGACGTGCTGAAGGCATATAACCCCGTGTCGGCGAAGGACCTGAAGAGTTCCTGCCGCAACTTCGATTTCGGGGCATGGTTCAGGGAGCTCGGGATGCAGGAACCCGACAAGCTGATTGTGGAGCAGCCGTCCTACCTTGCCGGCCTGGACTCCCTCCTCGGCAGCACGGATACGGGAATCCTGAAGAAATACCTTGCGGCCCGCTTCATATCTGAATACAGCACCCTGTTGGGGGAGGACTTCTATGATGCCGACTTCGACTTCTTCAAGAAGCAGATGGCCGGGGTGAAGGAAAAGCAGCCGAGATGGAAACGCTCCCTTGACGTGGCGAGCAGCATGCTCCCGGAGGCCGTGGGCAAGCTCTACGTGCAGTCCTATTTCCCGCAGGAGTCCAAGGATGCCATGCTGAAGATGATAGCTGACATACGGACAGCCCTCGGGGAACATATCGACTCCCTCGCCTGGATGTCCGACTCCACCAAGATGGTGGCGAAGGAAAAGCTGGAGGCCATTGTGGTGAAGGTGGGTTATCCGGACAAATGGAAGGACTATTCCTCCCTCATAGTCAACCCTACCCTCAGCTATATGGAAAATGTCCGCAATATAAGGAAATGGGATATGGCGGACAACTTCTCAAGGCTCGAAAAGCCTGTAGACAAGACAGAGTGGCTTATGAGTCCGCAGACTGTCAACGCCTACTATAATCCTACCACCAACGAGATCTGCTTCCCTGCGGCCATACTCCAGCCTCCGTTCTTCAATCCGGAGGCCGATGACGCCGTGAATTACGGGGCCATCGGTGTGGTAATAAGCCATGAGATGACCCACGGGTTCGACGACCAGGGACGCCACTTCGACAAGGACGGGAACATGACCGACTGGTGGAAGCCTGAAGACGAGGAGACGTTCCGGAAGCTGACAGACGTGCTTGTGGCACAGTTCGACTCCGTGTATGTCCTCCCTGGCCTCAGGGCCAACGGTGCCCTGTGCCTCGGCGAGAATATCGCTGACCAGGGCGGCCTGCGTGTAGCTTACACCGCACTCCAGAATTCTTTCGCCGGCAACCGCCCTGCCGACATAGACGGCTTCACGGCCGAGCAGAGGTTCTATCTCTCATACGCCACCGTATGGGCGATGAACATCAGGGACGAGGAGAAGGCAAGGCTCACCAAGCTGGATGTGCATTCCCTCGGGGAAAACAGGGTCAATGTCACACTCAGGAATCTCCAGACCTTCTTCGATGCCTTCGGTATCAAGGAAGGCGACAAGATGTACCGTCCGGAGGAGGAAAGGGTAGTAATCTGGTAGTTTTCCGTTCATGGGGATCACGGGGTTCATTTCGGGGAAGCTGCGTTTCCGCAGGAGGATTGTGGTAATATCCATTGCGCTCAGCTTCCTTGTCATGATAGTCTCCGTGTCCGTGTCCTCGGGTTTCAGGAAAGAGATCCGGGACGCGCTTTCCTCTGCCTCGGGGGACGTCCGCCTGCTGCCGTCGGACCTGGACTGGCTTTCCGGTTCCTCACCGGTAGGCGCCACCCCCTCTTATCTTCCTTACATAGATTCAATATACGGGGTCAGCAAGGTGTCTCCCGTAGTCTACCGTGCCGGGATAGTGAAGAACCGGGATGTCGTGCACGGTGTCCTCTTCAAGGGCGTGGAGGATTTCGGTGCGGCTGATTCGGTCTCCCTTGCCGTGAGCATCCCTTCCCGGCTGGCGGCAATACTGTCCGTCGCCCCCGGGGATGTACTGCAGGCATATTTCGTGGGAGAGAAGGTGAGGGTCAGGAAGTTCAATATCGTTTCCCTGTATGACGACATAGCCGAGGCCGACGACAGGCTCGTCGTATATGGCCGCCTTGAAGATATGCAGAGGGTGAACGGCTGGGACAGCACCAGGGTCTCGGCCTTCGAGATATCCCTGCTGGAGGACTTCCGCTCTGAATCCGGGATGGAGCTGATGACCCGTGAAATAGGGGCTGCATCCCTCCTGTACGCCTCGGAAGATGACGAGTCGGTCGTGGCCGTCTCCTCCGCCGACGAGAACCCCCAGCTCTTCGACTGGCTGGCACTCATAGATTTCAATGTGATATTCATCCTTGCCCTGATGACTGTAGTGGCCGGCTTCAACATGGTCTCCGGACTGCTGATACTCCTGTTCGAGAACATTTCAACTATCGGGATACTGAAGTCCCTCGGCATGACGGACCGCGCCATCGTCAAGGTTTTCCTGAGGTCCTCCTCTTCCCTCGTGCTGAAGGGCATGCTGGCCGGCAATGTCCTGGCCCTGGTCTTCTGTGCCGTCCAGGCCTCCACCCGTTTCATAACTCTCGACCCGGCCAACTACTTCATCTCCTATGTCCCTGTACATCTTGAGATAATGAAAATACTGGCAGCAGACGCAGCCGCATACCTGCTGATAATGCTGCTGCTCCTGCTGCCATCAATGTTCATTTCCCGTGTGGACCCGGCCCGTACCGTCAGGATGAGCTGAACCCGGACCGTCCGTATCTCCGCTGCCGGGCTATGCCGGGCATATTTCGCAGAATGCGGAATAGATGTTCAGGATATTCTCCACGTAGTTCATCGTCTCCGTGCCGTTGAACTTGCCGAATTTCAGGGATATCTCCTGCAGGGTGGACTCCTCCCTCATGGACGGGATGACTTTCAGTATGTCGTCCCATCTGGTGTTGTCGAGGTTCCTTGCGGCCGCGAGGTTCCGGCAGTCTGCAATCCTCCCTTCGCCTGCGTTGTAGGACGCCAGCACGAACTTGAACCTTTCCATATCTGTCATGCCCTCGTCGCTGTACATCTTCTGCAGACGGGCCAGGTGCATGGTGCCGGCCTTTATGTTCTCCTCCGGGTCAAGAAGGTCGGAGATGCCGTAATATTCGGCAGTAGACGGCATTACCTGCATCAGCCCTGTCGCCCCCCTGTGGGAGACGGTGTTTATCGAGAACTTCGATTCCTGGTAGATGACGGCCGCCAGCATCCTCCAGTCCCAGCCCAGTTTCCCGGCATATTCCTTAATCAGCTTGTCGTAAGGGCTTATCTTGGATGAAATCATGTTCCTGTCGAACCTGGTGAGAGGATTTATGGACCTGTTGTACTTCATCCAGATTTCCTTGTACTCGTCTGATTCGGTGAAGGTGGCTATCCACGTGTTCACTTCCTTTATCTTCGAGATATCCTCGCTGTTGACGGCCCAGACGGCGCGGTCAACCTTTCTCGAAAGTATGAGTTCCAGACCGAAGTGTCCGCATGTGTCCGGAAGGACCATGATGTCGACGACCCCTGACTGAAGGGAGTCGACGTAGTCGCAGTGGTTCTCGGCAAGTGTTATCTCCACCTTGGCGCCGACATGTCTGCCGAATTCACGTAGCAGCTCATAGTTGAACCCTGTCCTGAATCCGTTTCTTCCATAGTTCTCGTCCCCGGTGTTTATGACACACTTCAAGGTATCTCCCCCGAATGTCCCGTAAGGGCTGATACCTCCCACTGCCTCGGACCGTTCCCCGATTGAAACTGACCCGAAGATCAGTGCGGAAACGGCACAATACCTCATGATTGAGCGCATTTTACCTGTAAATCTCATAATTTACCTCCTATTCTTGCGAGCTTCTCAGCTCATTCTGGTCCCCGAAATTGGAGACCCTTTTAGGTTGTACATAAAATGGCCAGAAAATTCCCACTTTGAAGGCCTGCTGGGGCCTTATGTAATGGTGTGCACTGAAATAGTCGGCAGATTTGTTCGGCCAGCCCATCCCAAGGTTCACAGCCTTTATGAAAATGCAGGCCCTCTTCCACTGGATGTTCACGAAGACGTCGATGTACGGGCAGTTGCCGTACAGTTCCTCGTCCTGGTTGCGGAACACTCCCAGTACCGGGTTGTAGGCAGGGGCATACCACCTGGTGTTGTAGGTGGCGTTGGCCCCGACCTGCATCTGCATCACGTCCTTGACCACATTGAACTGGAAATAATACCTGAAGTTCAGTGCGAGCAGGGGCAGACGCAGCACGCTCTCGTTCGAGGAGAGCTGGAAAAGCGCCTGATGGTCAAAATGGAAATTCCAGAGCCTGAAATTTTTCATGACAGATGCTGTCATGACGCTCATCGGTACTTCGTTTTGCTGTATTGATCCGTGGTTATCGTAATATATGTTGTTGCTGAGCAACGCATACCCGAAGAAAGCCCTCAAATTCCATACCGGAATGTCCAGGGAAGCCTCGGCTTTCGTGGTGGATATTTTCCCGAAACTGTTGTCCCACCAGTAATGGTTGGTATGCAGATGCTGCTGGTAATAGTCTGGTTCCTTCAGGCTTGTCTCGAAGTGAAGGTTAAGGTTCAGCGGACTGTTCCTGGCACGCCTGAACGGGTAGAAGTTCAGTGACAGGTTGGCTTTTATGGCGAAGTCGTTCAGCTCGCTCCCGAGGAAGGTGTATCTTCCGGTGGCATCCCAGTGTATGTATTTCTTCAGCTGCCCCTGGGCCCCGGCGTACAGGTACATGGAGTTACGGACCACCGGCTTGGGCTGCTGCAGGTAGCTCAGCCTGTTGAACTCATGGTAGTTCAGGAGCTTGTCGCCTATCCCTACATCGAGCTTGGAGACAATCCCTTCGCTTGACCATGGCTGCAGCCGGAGGAATATCCTGTTGTCGAACTTCATCACTCGCATGGAGTCGCTGCTGGTGGTAGGGTTGATGTAGAAGTTGTTGTTGTAGAAGTCCCTGCCCTCTGTGTCGTCCGCGGAAATGTTGTCGGTGTACACTTTGGAGTACACGGTGTACTCCGACGCATGCCCGATGAATGCCGTGGTGATGTTGTTGTCTATGGTGTCCGCGCTTGTTTCCTGCACCTGCTCCTTTTCAGCCTCCTCGAGGAGGTACTGCCGGATGGCGGCGCTGTCCCCGCTGGCCATTATGCTGTCCCGGTATGCCTTTTCCGCTTTCCTGGCCTTCTTCTCTTCCCTCGCGCCCTTTGACAGGAATGTGAAAGGTATCCTGTAGGACTGGTCGAGGAAGATGGTGTTCTTCTTTATCGTGTTGCTTGCATCCGAGAGCCGGACGGCTATCTCCCTCGAGTCCACTGTCGTGTCCCTTATCCAGAAGTTGTCAACGACACCGCCGTTCTCGCTTTTGCGTATACGGTTGTATATGTAGCCGGCATTCATGAAGTATCTCTTCCCGAGGTAGTTCGTGGCGGCCACGAAGGTCCTGTTGTCCGTGTCCTCGTTCTGCAGGAGCCCGTTCCCGCCGAACCTGTCGTATTCGAGAGTGATGTTCAGCTCCGGGATTATGTTCTGGGTCGTCATCACCCTTACATTGCTCTCCTCCTTCTCGGTATTGGCGAACAGGGTGCCCCAGTAGGCGAGTTCGGTGTACGGGGTCTTGGTGTTGTACATCGGAAGTGTCTCCGGGCTGTAGTTGTACATCATGTACGGGGTGTAGAACACTGCATTTTCCGCCTCCTCCCTCTGGAAGAAGTTGTAGCTTTCAGTAGGGGAGCCTATCACGCCGAGGTATGTGGCGTTCACGTCGTTCCGGAGGAACGGGTATTCGGTGTACCAGTAGTTGTAGGTGGTGTCTATCTCCTTGAGCTCGATATTGTTGAAATATCTGTCATGGTTCCACATCACTATCCTCTTGTACTGCATGGAGTCCGGCAGGACGTATGTGCTGAGGATACGCGGGGTGTTCTCTATTATACTGTCCTTCACTGCCCTTATGCTGTCCTTGACATGCATGATGCTGTCCAGCTCTACAAGTTTCCTTGCGGTCTCGAGCTCGGCAAGGTACTTTTTCTTGTCCCGCTTCGAGAGGGCGTTGAACCTTGCTATTGAATCCCGGGCCACTGTCTCGGTGGAGTCCTTGTAGACGAGGGAGTCGAGCCTGTGGAGTTCGAGGCTGTCCCCGGCGGCCCTCAGGGAATCCCTGACCTCGGCCCTTGTGAGGCTGTCTTTCAGTGCTATGTAGTATTTGAACTTAAGGCTGTCGGTATACTTCAAGGAATCCGGGACCACGATGGTGTCCCTTGGCTGGACGGTTTCTGCCGGAATGGAATCCCGCGACCCGGTGCTGTCCGGTGCCTGCAGGGAGTCAGCGGCCTGGACCCGTCCCGTGTCCCCGATGTCCGTGGAATCCTGGATCTGCAGAGTATCTGCACCGGCCGCCGGGCCGGATGCCGCCGGTACCGCGCTGTCAGCCGTATGGATACTGTCGGCTTCCTCTGCAAGTGCAGCCCTGTCCTGCCGGTGCATCATGTATCCGTACCGCCCTGCATCTATTCCGAAAGACTGTACGGCCGCAAGGCCGGTGAGCACTATCGGGAACCATATTTTTGATACCAGGTTCTTCATATCGAGCCGGCAAAGGTAGTCATATTTTTTAAAATAACAAAATTTGTGAAATCAGACCTTTGGCTCTCAGCCTTTTGCATGACCGTCCCGGTGTCGCAGAATGGAGTCAGCAGAGCAGGATCCCGGCTGCCTGCATTTCCCCGAGGGCTTTCCTGTGCCCTTCCTCGCTGACGTAGGCGAGGGAATCCACACGCAGCCTCACTTCTTTGCCTGCAGCCGCAAGATCCATGGCTGTGGCTTTCACGCAGAACTCCGTGGCTATCCCGCACAGGTACACCGTGCCGATGTCCAGTATGTCCAGGATTTCCCCGACGCTCTGCCCGGCCCTGTTCAGGCCCTCGAACCCGGAATACTGCTCCTTACCGCAGTCGCAGCCCTTGTAGAACACGAGTTCTTCCGAAATGTACGGGGTCAGGATGTCGTGTATGGCGCTTCCCCTTGTCCCTTCCACGCAGTGTGCCGGCCACTGCCCTCCGTTCTGGAGGAAGGAGCAGTGCCCGGAAGGGTGGTGGTCGCAGACGAAAAGTATGGGATACTGCCCGAAGATGCCGTTCTCGTCGGCTTCCTCGGAGGAGGTGAGGCTGTCTATGAAGGCGGCGGCATGCCTGACCGCCTCTTTTGCTCCGGTGCAGGCCATGGAGCCGTCAATGAAGTCGTTAAGCATGTCCACGACCACGAGGGCCGAACATTCCCTTGTCTCGGGGGATTCAGAAGCGGAATTCATCTATTTCTTTCGATAATCTGTTTATAATGCTCATTTTCAGGTCGTACAGGGAGTCGGATATGTCCACCTTGTAGTAATGAGGGTTGATGAGTCTCCTTTCACTAGGGCTGAAATGCGCCAGGGTCTTCTTGTAGTATGCCTTCTTCTCGTCGAGGGTATGCCTGTCGCAGCATCTCCTGCCGTTCTCCATGACCTTGTGCTGCAGGGCGGACGCCGTGTAGGTACCGCTCATGAAAGTCTTGGACTTGTACCTGTCGTATTCGTCGTAGATGGTGAAGGTCTCCCCGGCGGTGATTTTCCTCGAGAGCGCGTCCCCTCTCAGGCAGGTGACATCGGCCTTGAATATCTCCCCGGACTCCTCGTCCACCTTGGTTATCCTGTAAGTTATCTGGAAACCCGGGTTTATGAGCTTCGCCTTGTCCTCCGACCTTTTCAGCACGGCCTCCCCGTCCACCTGCACCAGCTTGTAGACGTTCCCGAAGCATGGGCTGGCCTTGCTCGTGGCGATGGCGTCGCCCACCCCGTATGAGTCTATGCAGGCCCCCTGCCTCTCGAGGTCGGAAATAATGTATTCGTCGAGGGAGTTTGTCGCGAATATCCTGCACTCCTCCAGCCCGTGCTCGTCCAGTATGCGGCGGCACTCCGTGGAAAGGTAGGCAAGGTCCCCGCTGTCCAGCCTTATCCCGTACATCTGCGGGTAGCTGTCGTCTATCCCGTTGTCCCTGTAGGCCCTTATGGCGTTCAGGACACCGCACCTCAGGGTGTCGTAGGTGTCCACAAGGAGTATCAGGGGTTCACCCAGGTGACTTTTTATGTAGCTGTCGAAGGCCTTGTACTCTCCTGCAACGGAACATCCGAACGAGGTAACGTAGCTGTGCGCCATTGTCCCTGTGGACCCGCATCCGAACATGGCCCCGGTGAGGATGTTGGAGGTGTTGGCGCATCCTGCGATTATGGCTGCCTTGGCCCCGTAGACGGCTGCCCAGGGCCCGTGCGCCCGCCTCGAGCCGAATTCGCTCACCGGCTTGTTGGTGGCCCTGCATACCCTTGAGGCCTTGGTGGCTACCGCCATCTGGTGGTTCATTATGCAGAGCATCGGTGTCTCCAGGACCTGGGCCTCTATCATCGGGCCTTCCACTATTATCACCGGCTGGTTCGGGAAGGCGATCTCTCCTTCCCGCATCGCATATATGTTCCCGGTAAACCTCATCCCCGCGAGGTATTTCCTGAATCCGGCATATTCATCCCCCGGCAGGAACCTGGCGAAGAAGTCTTCCGGCATGTTCCCCAGGCCGCCCACCATCTCGAGGACTTCCTCGACCCCGCTCACCACTGCCCAGTTGTTGTTTTCAGGAGCTTTCCGGTAGAACAGGTTGAATATGGCGGTCTTGTCCGCGAAACCGTTGTCATAGAAAGACTTTCCCATTGTGTACTGGTACTTGTCGGAACAATATGCATTGTTGGTCATAATCGGGATATTTGCTGCAAATGTAGTCTTTCTTTTTTGTGATTGTTGATTTTATCAACTATTTTTGAAAAATATCCGAAATATTAATGAAAAAAGAGCTTGAGACCCTGTTCATGAATTATACAGGGAAAATCCCGGACAAGATTGAGACTCTTTCTTCTTCCGGAAGCAACCGTACATATTTCAGGTTGACGGCCGGGGCCTGTTCCTGTGTAGGTGTGGAAGGCACGGTGGCCGAGGAGAACAGGACATTCTGCGCCCTTGCCTCCCATTTCGCGTCCAAGGGAATAAATGTTCCCGAAGTATATGCGGTGAGCCCCGACGGGATGTGCTACCTGCAGGAGGACCTGGGGCGGGAGAGCCTCTTCGACAGGATTTCCGCGGGACGCCTGGGCGGGAACTATTCCGCGGAGGAGGTCTCCCTGCTGAAGAAGACCATCTCGAAACTGCCGGACATCCAGATAAAGGGGGCCGAAGGCTGGGATTTCTCCCGGTGCTTCCACAGCACCTCCTTCAACCGCAGATCCATAATGTTCGACCTGAACTATTTCAAATACTGTTTCCTGAAGACATCCGGCCTGGAGTTCAACGAGGAAAGGCTCGAGGACGATTTCTCTGCCCTGGCCGGGATACTCCTGGAGTCCGGCGGGGACTCATTCATGTACAGGGATTTCCAGTCCCGTAATGTGATGATTAAGGACGGTGAGCCATATTTTATTGATTTCCAGGGAGGCCGCAAGGGGCCAGTGTACTATGACGTGGCGTCATTCGTCTGGCAGGCGAGGTCTGCTTTCCCGGCAGGCCTGAAGGAGGAACTTGTGTCGGAATACCTCTCGGCCCTTGGAAAGTACCGTGCCATTGATGCCGGGGACTTCAGGGAAAGGCTGCGGATCTTTGTGTTCTTCAGGACACTTCAGGTGCTCGGTGCATACGGGTTCCGCGGATACTTCGAGAAGAAGCGCCATTTCCTGGAGAGCATACCCTATGCTGTCGCGAACCTCGCCGAATCCGCGGGTGCCATGGAGAGGTACTGCCCTTATCTCGCGGGGCTCTCCCTCCGGCTTGCCTCCCTTCCGCGTTTCAGTGGTGGCGTACAGGACACCGGGGGCTCCGGGCAGTCACGGCTGAAGGTGCGTATCTTCAGCTTTTCCTATAGGAAGGGTATTCCGGAGGATGTCTCCGGGAACGGAGGCGGCTATGTCTTCGACTGCCGCGCCCTGCATAACCCAGGGAAATACGAGGAGTTCAAGGACATGACAGGCATGGACAAGGAGGTGAAGGATTTCCTGGAGAGCAGGGGAGAGGTAGCCCCTTTCCTCGGGAATGTCTACGCCCTCGCCGACGCCCATGTCGAGAAATACCTCAGGAGGGGATTCACCGACCTCATGTTCTCTTTCGGCTGCACTGGCGGACAGCACCGCTCTGTCTACTGTGCCGAGGCCCTCGCCTCCCACCTGAGTTCAAGATACGGTATAGAAATAGCCCTCGTCCACAGGGAGCAGGGCTGCAAGAAAGATATCCATGCCAGGTAAAGCCATGATTTTCGCCGCGGGGCTCGGCACGAGGCTGAGGCCGCTCACGGACAGTATGCCCAAGGCACTTGTGCCGGTATGCGGGAAACCGCTGCTTCAGATAACCATTGAGAAACTTCTCTCCGGCGGATATGACGACATTGTGGTGAATGTACATCATTTTGCAGGGCAGATAAGGGATTTCCTCTCCGGCAGGGACTGGCCGGGGGCGAGGATAAGCATTTCCGACGAGACGGACATGCTGCGCGATACCGGGGGAGGGATAAGGTATGCCGAACCTTTGCTCGGGGACGGCAGCTTCCTTGTCCACAATGTGGATATAATCTCGGACCTTGACCTGGCGGCTTTCAGGTCCTCTGTCAGGGAGGATGCCCTCGCAACCCTTGCGGTGAGCCGGAGAAAGACTTCCCGGTACCTGCTTTTCGACGGCGACATGCGGCTGGCGGGATGGATGAATGCTTCCACGGGCGAGGTCCGCAGCCCCTACTCCGGACTGGACCCGGATTCATGCAGGAAATTTGCCTTTGCCGGCATACATATACTTTCCCACAAGGTTTTCAGCCTGTTCGGGAAGCTCGGTTTCGGCGAAAGGTTCTCCATTGTCGACTTCTATCTCCGGGCTGCTGCGGACTATCCCGTCTACGGGGCCGTGCAGCCGGGGCTCGGGCTCATCGACGTGGGGAAGCCGGAGTCCCTGTCAGTCGCCGGGGATTTCCTTATGCGCTGCGGAGACGTTTCTCTTCAGTATCCGGATGAATAAGGCGATGATGAACAGGCTGGCCGCCAGTAACGTGACATACTGCCATGCCGGGAAGAGCTCCGTATAGGATTCCATCCCGCGCAGCGTCTCGTCCTGCCCGATCAGGGCGGCGAACGTGTTGTTGGTGCAGTGCATGAGCATCGTGAGTTTCAGCGAGCCGGTCTTGTAATATACGTATGCGAACAGCATCCCGAGAAGGAAAGCAGGGAGCGCCTGCCACGGGTTCATGTGTATAAGTGCGAAGAAAAGCGAGGATATCACCATTGCCCACCCCGGTTTCATGCGGGTGAGCAGCCCCCGCAGGATTATGCCCCTGCACAGCCATTCCTCGAACAGGGGGGCGAATACCGACACGGAGAGCAGAGTGGCCCAGAGCGGTGTGCCGACGAGCATCTGCTCCGTGAGCCTGTCGAACCATTCCGGTGTCGGTGGCAGGATCTTCATGAGAGGGTCGGTGAGGAAACTGGCTGAAAGGGTGACGATGACTGTCATCAGGGCCAGAGGCCAGAACCCGAGCCTCCCGAACTCCGACCGGTCCAGGGGTATTCCCTCCCCGGCTTCGAACGCTTCGTTGAACCTGCTCCGGCCAGATGCGTAGATCATTGCCGGAATGAACATTACAGGATAGGATATGAGCATGGAGTACGCCCCGAGACCTTCCGTCCCGGGTATCATCATGAACAGGAAGGTCACCGCATTGCCCAGCAATGCACCTGCGAACAGGAAGGCCAGGAGGATGAAAACACCCTTGATGTCAGGCAAGTAGTATTCGAAGTCCGACATCAGGTCGAAAGACCTTCTTATTTTTCTCCGGGGCGACAGCATGCTCATATATATTCAGTGTTTCCTATTTGTACAGAGGGGTAGGGTACACGCCCTTGTCGGCGAATTCCTGGAACTTGGCGACTACTCCCGGCCTGTCCTGCTTGAACGTTACGCCGAACCAGCGGGACGGTGTGGAAAGAAGTTCCACCTTGGCTGAATTCCCCTTTATCATTGCGTCTATTGCGGAAGGGATATAGAATTCCTTCTTGAGCTCGTTGATGTTCTCTTTCAGGAAGTCCCCGAAGATTGCGTAGCTCTTTTCGAAATAGTCCGGTGTGAAGCCCCACATGTTCATCGAGCAGAGGGCTTCTCCGTCCACTTCTACCCTTTCGCCCTTGCTGTTGTCGGCATAGACCTTCCCGTCTTCCGCCTTCTCGACGTTGTGGTGTTCCTCAACGTGTGTAAGATAGTGGGCAGCATCGGCGGTGCAGATTCCCCTGGACACTCCGCCAGACTCGGAGAGGGTGTTCTCGAGCTTGAACCCGACAAGGCAGTATTCCCCCTCTGTCCCGCTGTGCGCCATGAGCCAGTCTGCTATGATCTTGAAGGAATCCCGGCCGTAGTAGTCATCCCCGTTGATGACGGCGAACGGTTCCTTTATCACATCCTTGGCCATGAGCACCGCATGTGCCGTACCCCACGGCTTCTCCCTGTCCGGATTCAGGGTGAACCCTTCAGGTATCTTGTTCAGCTCCTGTATCACGAAGTCGAACTCAATCGGCTGTCCGTCAGGGCAGGTCACGTGCCTGTACCTTTCCGCCACCATTTTCCTGAAATCCTCAAGGAAATATTCGCGGACAATGTACACCACCTTGCCGAAACCTGCGTTCACGGCATCGTAGATGGAATAGTCGATGATGGTTTCCCCGTTAGGGCCGAGGCCGTCCATCTGCTTGAGACCTCCGTAGCGGCTGCCCATGCCGGCAGCAAGAACTAATAGTGTTGGTTTCATATCTCTTTATTATGATATAATATGTTTTTAATCAGCTTCCAGGAGCCGGGATGACAATATTCCCCAAATTTAGCTATTTTTGCCGAACATTGTCAGGAACTGTTTCAAAATTTTCAGGAGCTTCCTTGCCGGAAGAAGGGAAACTTTCCAGTTAAACACAGGATTATGAAGAATATCAAGAAAATACTGAAAGGGGGGCACGGTAACTTCATGCACTATGCCCTGGCCGCGACTTTCCTTTTCCTGCTTTTCATCCTCTTCAAGCCCGGCAGCAACATATTCAACTGGCTGGACGCCCGCCGGGAGATTTCGCGGCAGGAGAAGCTGATCCGGGAATACGGGAAGGAACTTGAGGAACTCGACGCGAGGATCGACCTCCTGACCTCCGACAGGGACACCCTGGAAAAGTTCGCCCGGGAGAAATTCCATCTGGCTGCCCCGGGCGAGGATGTCTTCATCCTTGAAGAATAACAGGCCTCCGGCGTCAGAACCCGGTGTATGTCATCGGGGTTATGGCCCGCAGCTCTTCCTTGACCGCTTCGCTTACTTCGAGCCCGTCTATGAAGTCCGAGATGGTCTTGTGGTCGATGACTGAACCTGTGCGGGTCAGGGATTTCAGGGTCTCGTAAGGGTTAGGGTAGTTCTCCCGCCTGAGGATGGTCTGGATTCCCTCCGCAACGACGGCCCAGTTCCTTTCCAGGTCCGCCTCTATCGCAGTCTCGTTCAGGATGAGTTTCCCGAGACCTTTCTTCAGGGAGTTCAGGGCTATGACCTGGTGGGCTACAGGCACACCCACGTTCCGGAGCACTGTCGAGTCCGTAAGGTCCCTCTGGAGCCTCGATACAGGCAGCTTCATGGAGAGGAAGGTCAGCACCGCGTCCGCCATCCCGAGGTTGCCCTCCGCGTTCTCGAAGTCTATCGGGTTCACCTTGTGCGGCATGGCAGAGGAACCGACCTCGTTCTTGTTCACCTTCTGCTTGAAATACTCCATCGAGATGTAGGTCCAGATGTCGCGGGCCATGTCTATGAGGATGGTGTTTATCCTGCGCATATTGTCGAAAATCGCCGCGAGATTGTCATAATGCTCTATCTGGGTGGTCGGGAAGGACCTCTTCAGTCCCAGGGAGCTTACGAACGTGTCCCCGAAACTGATCCAGTCGATGCCTGGGTATGCAACCTTGTGCGCGTTCATGTTCCCTGTGGCCCCGCCGAATTTAGCCGGGTATGCCAGCAGGGAGAACTGCCGGAGCTGCTCCTCGATACGGACCTGGAAGACCCGGAACTCCTTTCCCACCTTGGTCGGGGAGGCCGGCTGCCCGTGCGTCTTTGCGAGCATCGGGACGTCCTTCCATTCTTCAGCCATGCCGCGGACCATGTCCAGCACTTCATTCACGAGGGGGAGCCAGCACCCTTCCACGGCTTCCTTGATGGAGAGGGGCACGGAAGTGTTGTTTATATCCTGGGATGTCAGGCCAAAATGCACGAACTCACCCCATTTAAGGATGTCCATCTCCCTGAATTTCTCCTTTATGAAATACTCCACTGCCTTGACGTCGTGGTTGGTGGTCTTCTCTATCTCCTTCACCCTTCCGGCTTCCTCCGGGGTGAAGTTCCGGTAGATGTCCCTGAGGCTTTCAAAACGGCCCTTGTCAAAATCCGCAAGCTGGGGCAGCGGAATCTCGCACAACGCGATGAAATACTCTATTTCTACCCTTATGCGGTAACGTATCAGGGCAAATTCGCTGAAATACTCCCTCAGAGGCTCTGTCTGGCGCGAATACCGTCCGTCGACAGGGGAGACAGCCAAAAGTGAACTGGTGCTCATTATGATAACAATTAAGGATGTCGGTAAAGTGCAAAGATAATATCAGCAATCTTCAAATCCAAAAGGCCCGGGCCCAAGTTCCCTTCATTCAAGTTCCATGAACACTGCTGCCGTACGGGCGGCCTCGGCCACGTCGTGGACCCTGAGGATGTCCGCCCCTTTCTGCAGGGCGGCGAAATGCAGGACCTGCGTCTGCGGCAGGGCTTCCTCGGGAGTAATCCCGAACTTGCGGTATATCATGCTCTTGCGCGATACCCCTACCAGTATGCGGCGGCCGGCTGATGTCAGGTTTTCCAGATTTCTCATCAGTTCGTAGTTCTGTTCCACGGTCTTGGCGAAACCGAAGCCCGGGTCGAGTATCCAGTCCTTTATCCCCTCCTGCTCCGCTCTCCTGCCGAAGGCACGGAAATATTCCAGCACCTCCGACGTCACATCCCTGTAGTCGCAGAGGCTCTGCATCGTGGCCGGGGTGCCCCTCTTGTGCATGGCGATGTACGTCAGGCCGAGCCTGCCTGCGGCCGGGAGCATTCCCGGGTCGTCCTCCCCCGAGGAAATGTCGTTGACTATGAACGGACCGGCAAGGTCGAACACCTTCTCCACAACGGAACTCCAGTATGTGTCTACAGAGAATGACAGACCCGGGAAGGCCTTCATTATTTCCGGCAGTACTGCGGAGAGGCGTCTCCATTCCTCGTCAGCCCCTACCGGCTTCGAGCCCGGGCGGGTGGAGCATGCTCCTATGTCTATGATTGTGGCCCCTTCCTCGAGCATCCTGCCGATACGTTCCACGACCTTCCCGATGTCGGGTTTCCCGTCCTCCCCGAGGCATCTGCTCTCCGCATAATAGGAATCGGAGGTAAGGTTGACTATCCCCATTATGTCGATTTTTCTCTTTTTTACGGAAAATTTTCTCTTTTCCATATCCTTTCCCGAAATTTTTACAGGTGCCAAATATAGTTCTATTTTTTCGCATAAATCAGGATTATGCCCTATCTTTACGGCTTCATAAAAATCTCATGCTATGCTTGTAGTGTTGGAAGGCCTCGACGGGGCCGGAAAGTCTACCCAGGTAAGGAAACTCCGGGAATATCTTGAATCATGCTGCCCGGCGGTGGACTACATACATTTCCCGAGATACGGTGCCCCGGTCTACGGGGATCTGATAAGCCGTTTCCTGCGTGGGGATTTCGGGGACAACGGCTCCGTACATCCCCAGCTCGTGGCCCTTCTGTTCGCGGAAGACAGGCATCAGGCTGCCCCGGGCATGAAGCAGGCCCTCGAGGCCGGGAGGACTGTCCTCCTGGACAGGTATGTATATTCCAATATTGCCTACCAGTGCGCCAAGCTCAGCGACGGACAGGAGAGGGAGAGGCTCCGGGAGTGGATACTTTCCACGGAGTACGGCAGTTTCGGACTGCCTGTCCCGGACCTGAACATTTTCCTGGACGTCCCCATCGGCTTTGTGGAGGAGAAGCTCTCCGCCGGCCGGCAGGGAAGGGACAGGGAATACCTCGGAGGCGGCAGGGACATCCATGAGTCGGACATCAGGTTCCAGAAGGAAGTCCGTGACATGTACCTGGACCAGTGTGCAAGAGACAGCCGTTTCGTGAGGGTGGACTGTGCCGCGGAGGACGGGAGCATGCTGGCGCCGGATGCCATATTCCGGAAGATACGGGCTGTCACCGATGCCGTGACGGGAAAGGGTTGACAAGTCCTGCAGGAGGACGGTGATGTCGGATGATGAAACAACGGGATGACATGAATATAATAATAGAGCGTACAAAAAGATTCTGCGGATATATAGTCGGGATTGTGTTTTTCGTTTCGGGAGTGCTGAAGCTCCTCGACCCGGTGGGGACCGGGCTGATAGTGGAGGAATACTACAAGTTCCTCCATCTGGGCTTCCTCTCATTCTCGGCAAAGCCGGTGGCGGTCATGCTCGCCCTGACGGAATCCCTCCTGGGGGCGGCCCTCATAACCGGCCTGTGGAGGAAGGTCATAGCGGTAGCCGTCCTGCTGTTCATGGGCTTTTTCACCCTGGTCTCGGTGGCCCTTCTGGTATTCAACCCGGTGATGGACTGCGGGTGTTTCGGGGAGGCTGTGCATCTTACACATTTCCAGACATTTGTCAAGAACCTTGTCCTGGACGCACTCTGCTGCGCCTCCTTTTTCCCTTTCTCCGCGCTCGGCCGGCCGAGGAAGAGGAAATACGTCGCCTTTTCGATGGTCACTGCAGGGCTTGCGGTCTTCACCGTGTATTCCCTGGTGTACATCCCCCTGCTCAATTTCACCGACTATTCCGTGTCGGCGAGGCTGGAGGCGTCCGAACGTCATATTGCCAGGGCCATGGACTCGGAGGACGAATATGAGGCCATCTTCATCTACGAGAAGGACGGCAGGGTAGAGGAGTTCACCCTGGAGAATCTTCCGGACTCGACCTGGAACTTTGTCTCCACCGAGACTGTGAAGAAAGAGCGTCCTGGCCTGGATGAGGCGAGCATTTCCCTGCCGGTGATAGACGGGGAAGGAAAGTATCATGACGAGCTTGCTGCAGGTGAGAAGGTGATGGTCGTGAGCGTATATGCTCCGGAGTCCCTGCCGTTGAGGAAATGGGCAGCGCTCTCCGCATATCTTGAGGATGCGTCCGCCGGCGGCTTCAGGCCGCTTCTCCTTGTCGCCGCTTCCCCGGAGAGCGGAAGGGAGATACTGGACAGGATAGGGAAGGAGGGGACTGCGGATATGGACTTCCTTCGTTCGGTGTTCTATTATTCAGATTACAAGGCTCTGATATCCCTCAACCGTTCGAACGGCGGTGCCACCTACTTTTCCGAGGGCTTCCTCGTAAGGAAATGGGCATTCAAGGCTTTGCCGGGCAGGGAGAGACTTGTGGAGCTGGGAACAGAAGATCCGACTGAACCGCTTTTATCTTACGGAACAGTCGGAAATCTTTCTTTTCAGGCCTTTCTCCTCTACTCTTTCGCTGTGATGCTGCTGCTGTAGTCCAGTGCCGGCCCTCCTGCGGAAGAGGTGAAATCCATTTTTAACGTCAGTTCGACGAATTAATGTTGCTCAGGACTAAAGAATTCGTCGAACAGTCGTTAAGGATTTCTTCGAAATCCAATTATCTTAAACCCCAGTCGCTGTAGCGACAGCCCCTTTTCTAGGGGCGCCACCCCATTTGCCCCTCGCTGGGGCTCGTCGCAGGACTTTCGTCCTGCTCCTTAACGGAAGTTCGATGAGTTTCAATAAATTAAAATTCATCGAACTCACGTTACTTTAAACCATTTTCAGGAAATTGGAGATTATCCTCTCCCCCTCGTCCCCGCTTTTCTCGGGATGGAACTGGCAGCCCATGAAATTCCCCTTCCGCAAGGCTGAACTGAAAGGCTCCCCGTATTCCGTCACCGCAACCGTATCCTCGCCGGTCCCGGCACGGTACGAATGGACGAAATACATGAACGAGCCCTCCGGGACACCGTCGAAAAGCCCGGTCCGCAGGGAGGTTATGCTGTTCCAGCCCGTATGCGGGATCTTCAGCTTCGGGCCCGGGGAAGAAGAAGGCCGGAACCTTGTCACCCTGCTGCCGAATATGCCGAGACACTCCGTGTCACCCTCCTCGGACCAGGAGCAGAGCAGCTGCATCCCGAGGCATATCCCGAGAAGCGGCCTGCAGGTGCCGCGGATGAATCCGTCCAGGCCCTTTTCCCTGAGCCTCTCCATCGCCCAGCCGGCCTCGCCCACCCCGGGGAGAATAAGCCGGTCGCAGGCGGACAGCACCGCGATGTCGGAAGAAAGCACATATTCCGCCCCCAGCCGGCAGAGGGAATTCTCCACCGAACGGATGTTGCCGGCTTCATAGTCTATTATTCCTGTCATATCCTTGTTGTCTACAATGATGAGGCCTGCGGCACCTGACCGTTCAGCCGTCTTGAAGTCAAAGCATCCCCTTGCTGCTCGGGACAGAGGTCCCCGGCCCCTTCTCCACGGCCTGCTTCAGGGCCCTGGCAAAAGCCTTGAACACCCCTTCGGCGACATGGTGGTCATTCTCCCCTGCAGCCCTTATATGGAGATTGCACTGGAGATGTTCCGCGAGGGACTTGAAGAAATGCGGGAACATCTGCGCCGACATGTCCCCCACCCTGTCACACTTCAGGTCCACGTCCCAGAGGAAATCAATCCGGCCCCCGATATCCATGAGCACCGTCGCCTCGGCCTCGTCCATCGGGAGCGAGAAGCCGTAGCGCCCTATCCCGGACTTGTCCCCGAGGGCAGACCTGAGGCAGTCCCCAAGGCCTATGGCCACATCCTCTACGGTATGATGGTCATCCGTCCCGGTGTCCCCGTAGCAGATAACATCGAGGGCAATGCCGGCATGGTAGCCTATCTGTTCCAGCATGTGGTTGAAGAACTCCACACCCGTGGCCACCCTCGGGGGACGGAAGGAGTCAAGGTCCAGGCGGACACATAAGGCCGTCTCCCTCGTTTTCCTGAACACCGAGGCCGTCCTCCCGCCCTGGACGGAGGGTCCTGTACCGGGAGCGCCGCTCCAGCCCAGGACCCCGAGAACCCTGTCATTCTCCTCCGGAGTGCCTACAGTGATCCTCAGGCAGCCTGCACAACCCGGGGCTGAAGACCTGTCCCGGACTATTATCCCGTTCCTGAACAGGTCGGCGAAGGCCTTGTCCTTGTCACTGAACCTGACAAGAAGGAAATTGGCGTCCGACGGATAGACCTTCTCCACCTGCGGCAGGGAGGAAAGGGCGGAAGCGAGCCGTCCGCGCTCCCGCACCAGTACCGAGACGTTGTCCATGACCTTCAGCGGGTCCATGAGCAGCTCCGCGGCCCGGTCCTGGTCCGCTACACTTATGTTGTAGGGATATTTCACCCCGGACATCACCCTTACGACATATTCGTCGGCTATGGCGAGCCCTATCCTCAACCCGGCCATGCCCCAGGCCTTGGACAAGGTCTGCAGGACAACAAGGCGTGGACAGCTGCCCGCGAGTCCGGAAAAACTTTCGGCATCGGCAAAGTCAATGTACGCCTCGTCCACGACCACAATACCGCTGAAACCCTCCAGTATCCTCATAATCTCGCCCCGGGAAAGAAGGTTCCCGGAAGGGTTGTTCGGGGAACACAGGAATATCACCCTGGTATCCGGCTCAACCCTTGAAAGCAAGGCACCGGCATCAAGCCCGAAATCACTGTCGAGAGGTGAATCTATGACCCTGACATCGTTTATGGCGGCTGCTACCGAATACATCCCGTAAGTCGGGACGGCCTGTACCATACTGCTCTTCCCAGGAGGACAGAAAAGCCGGAATATCAGGTCTATGGGCTCGTCGCTACCGTTGCCGAGGAAAATATTGGCCTCCGGCACTTTCTTCAAGGCCGAAAGCATCTTCTTCAGCCCGGGCTGGTGCGGCGAAGGATAACGGTTGACTACTGTACCGAAAGGGTTTTCGTTGGCGTCGAGGTAGATGTCCATCTTCGCCTTGCAGTCGTCCCTGGCCGTGGAATAGGGCACGATATTCCGGATATTCTCCCTGAGCAGGGGCCGGATTTCGGAGATGGAGGATGTATCTTTCCTTGTCATAGCTGCTTCATCCTTATTTTCACTGCATTGGCATGAGCGTCGAGGCCTTCGGCCAGAGCCATGCTTTCTATCACCGGACCGAGCCTCCTGAGGCCGTCCGGGGTGATTTCCTGCAGGGTGATCTTCTTCATGAATGTCGACAGGTTGACTCCGGAGCAGGAGACTGCCCAGCCTCCCGTGGGCAGGGTATGGTTAGTGCCCGAGGCATAGTCTCCTGCACTCTCCGTGGAATAGTTCCCGAGGAACACGCTCCCCGCATTGCAGATGCCTTCCGCCGTGGCGAGGCTGCAGGAAGTGGCTATGATAAGGTGCTCCGGGGCGTACATGTTCGAGAACTTCACCATCTCTTCCTCGGAGCCCAGGACGACAGCCACGCTCTTCTGCATGGAATCCGCAATGATATCCTTCCTCGGGAGGTTCTGCACCTGCAGTTCCACCTGCCTTTCCACCTCCCCGGCAAGCTCCGGAGAGGTTGTCAGGAGGATTGCCTGGCTGTCCCGCCCGTGTTCAAGCTGGGAGAGGAAGTCCGCCCCGACAAATTCCGGCCTCGCGCTGGAGTCGGCAATTATCATGACCTCCGAAGGGCCTGCCGGCATATCTATGGCACAGTCCTGGGAAACCTGCTGCTTGGCTTCCGTGACATAGGCATTCCCGGGTCCGAATATCTTGTCGACCCTCCGGAGAGTCTCTGTCCCGTAGGCCATGGCGGCTATGGCAACCGCACCTCCTATCCTGTATATTTCCGTGACACCGCATATCTTAGCAGAGTACAGGATGGCAGGGGACACTCTCCCGTCCTTTCCCGCAGGTGTGCAGAGGATGACCCTGCCGCACCCTGCTATCCGGGCCGGGACAGCGAGCATCAGCACAGTGGAGAAAAGCGGGGCCGTACCCCCGGGCACATAAAGGCCTACATCCCGGACAGGGACACTTCTCTGCCGGCATATCACTCCCGGCATGGTCTCCACGACTATCTCCTCCGTCTTCTGCGCTTCATGGAACTTCCGGATATTCGAGGCAGCCGTACGTATTGCGGACTTGAGGGACTCCGGCAGCAGCGACTCCGAGGCCTCTATCTCGGCTTGAGGGACCATAAGCCCCGTGACAGAGTCCGCCGCGAAACCGTCAAGCTCCCTGACGTACCTGAGGACTTCCCTGTCCCCTCCGGCCCGGACTCCGGAAACAATGGCCGAGACTGTGGACTTCACCTGCTCCGGAGCACCTGCCCTGGTGCGCCCGGCAATGAGGCTCCAGTCTTTTTCCTGGGGATATCTGTATATTTTCATATTATGAGTTTTTCCATTGAGAGAACAAGTATGTCTTCTGCGCCTATGGCCTTCAGGCGGTCCGCCATGTCCCAGACCTCGGACTCATCGATGACGGCATGGATGGCGCTCCAGCCCTTGTCGGCAAGCGGGAGAAGGGTGGGGCTCTTCATGGACGGGATTATCTCCAGGGCCTCGTCTATCCTGTCATTAGGCACATTCACAAGCATGTATTTCTTGCCTCGGCTCCGAAGCACGGAGGTAAAGCGCGACATCAGGGTACGGACGGTCTGCATCTTCTCCCCGTCAAGGCCCGGAGTACCTATGAGGACGGCATCGGAATCCATCACCTTCTCCACCTCCGCAAGCCCGTTCTGGACAAGGGTCCCCCCGCTGCTCACAATGTCGAAAATGCCGTCGGCCAGGCCTATGGATGGGGAAATCTCCACGCTGCCGGCAATCTCACGTATCTCGCACCTTATATTCTTTTCCTCGAAATATGCCTTCAGGATGCGTGGATAGGACGTGGCGACCTTCCGTCCCTCGAAAAAGCCAGGACCGGTGTATCCGATATAGGCCGGGATTGCGAGGGAGAGCCTGCACTTCCCGAACCCGAGATGCTGGAGTATATCCACAGGATGGCCTCTCTCCTCCACCTCGTTGAGCCCGACGATACCGAGGTCCGCGATGCCGCAGGACACGGTCTGGGGAATGTCGTCGTCCCTGAGGTAGAGTACCTCGACAGGGAAATTGGGGGAACGGGAAAGGAGGCGCCGGTTGTTTTCCCCGATGCTGATGCCGGCTTCGCGCAGAAGTTCCACGCTCTTTTCATTCAGTCTTCCTTTGGACTGCAGGGCGATTCTCAACATAAAAGTCCGTTTTACAGTAAAAAAATTTCAGGTAGCCAGCCAGACGAAAAAGAGCCTGCCGCAGGCACGGCAAGCTCCAAAATTATCTGTATCCCTCATACAAGATCCGGACTGCCGTCATATACTGCCTATATGATGGTGGTGGCGGATGCTGTATGAAAGGGCTGCTGTCATGTTTGTATCGTTCCCTACAAAGCTATGAAATTTTTTTTGAAAATGGAACACTGTCCTCGCAAAAACTGTTCAGGATGTCGTTACAGGACCAAAAGTATGCAGATTGTGCGGGGCTTACAATTAAACAAGACAAACCGGGGATTCTTGTGTACAAAAGGCAAAACTCTCCCCGGGACAATCAATTTTGAAAAATTTTAAACAGATTCTATTATCTTTGCCGCTTCCAAAGAAATTTCAGATATGAAAAAATGGCTTAAACAATTTACATCGGAAGACTGGATAATAGTGTTCGCCGGGGCGGTGATCCTGGCTCTTGCAGCTGTCTTCCCGGACTCGATGCCGGCAATGCCGCAGTCGCTCACCACCCTGTCGGACTGGCTGTCCGCAGGCTATATGTTCCTTTTTGTACTGATTCTCACTTATGTCACCTCCGCGGCACTCGGGAAGCCCCTGAAATGGATACTTCCCTCGCTGCTCGTGATCTTCGCGCTCACGCTCGCCTCGCAGCTGATAGCATCCATACCTGTGGTAAAGGAATACGGGTTCGAGCCGGTGTTCTTCGCCGTGATACTCGGACTTCTGCTCAGCAACTGCTTCAAGCTCCCGGAGTGGCTCAAGTCCGCGGTACAGAGCGAGTTCTATATAAAGATAGGTATAATCTGCCTCGGGTCGACCATCCTTTTCGGGGAAGTCCTGAAATCCGGGGCCTATGGCCTGGCCCAGTCGCTCATAGTAGTGTTCACGGTGTGGTACATGGCCTTCTGGACAGGAAAGAAGATGAAGGTGGACCCGGAGATGAACACAATGCTGGCGAGCGCCGTCTCCATCTGCGGGGTATCGGCCGCGATAGCGACATCAGGGGTCATAAACGGGGACAAGAAGAAACTTTCGTACGTGGTCTCCCTGGTACTGATAATCGCAATCCCGATGATGTATCTCCTGCCGTGGCTCGCGGACCTGATGAACCTGCCGCAGGACGTGACTGGGGCCTGGCTCGGAGGGACAATAGACACCACAGGTGCGGTGGCGGCCTCGGGAGCCCTTGTCGGGGAAGAAGCCGCGAACACCGCAATCATAGTGAAGTCGTCCCAGAACGTGCTGCTCGGGATAGCAGCCTTCATAATCTCGATAATGTGGTCCTACCAGGGCAAGAACCACAGCGAGAAGCCGTCGGCCTCGGTCATATGGGACAGGTTCCCGAAGTTCGTGGTCGGGTTCGTGCTTGCCTCGCTGGTGTTCAGCTTCTGCTTCGAACCTGAAGCGGCAAAAGCCGTGGGAAAGGTGACGAAAGGCTTCCAGAACACACTGTTCAGCATTGCCTTCGTGTGCATAGGGCTTGAGACGAGGTTCAAGGAAATCTTCGGGAAGGAAAACAGGAAGCCGCTCGGGGTATTCCTGCTGGCCCAGACCTTCAACATTATCGTCACACTCGGAGTGGCCTATCTCCTGTTCGGGGTAGTCAAGCCGTTCCTGAAAGACTTCTGACAGGCCCCTGACGCCTGCGCAGGATTCTGCGCAGCCACAGCCAGTAACCCGTCAGCGGCAGGAAGGCTCCTGTGAGGGCGGCAAGGAAGGAAAGGACACGAGTTACGAGGCCGCCCCAGGAGCCGGTATGTACAGAGTATATCCATCCACGGAGTTTCGCGGAGGAGGAGGCATCCCGGTACAGGGAAACGGAGGTTATGGAACCGTCCTCCCTGTTGAAACGGTATGTGTCGGAAGCCCGGCTGTTGCCCGGACCGGAATGCTGGACGGAAGCTTCTCCGTCAGAGACCGTTATCCTGGCATAGTCCGGGTTTTCTGATGCAAGCCGTTCATATACCTTCTGCCAGACTGCGGCAGGCAGTGTGGAATCTCCTGAATGTGCAGGGGAAGACTGCCGCAGGGAATGCCCGCCGGCGGCGGGAGCCCCGGCCCCGAAGACCTTGTAGAAACCGGTCCTGTACCACTTGAAGGACCATGTCAGCCCTGTCAGTGCCATTGCAAGCAGGAAGATGCAGGCATACAGGCCTCCTGCCACGTGCAGGTCGTGCCAGAAGCGGGTCCAGCCCTTCCTCACGGATATCTTCAGCCTGGATTTCAGGGCCCTGGCCGTACGCGGCCACCACATCACGAGTCCGGAAAGCAGGACCGGCACGAACATAAGGGTAGACGTCCCTACGATTATCTTGCCCCAGAAGACAGTCTCGCCCGGCTTCATGCTGTCAAGGAGCCAGCGGTGCATCCTGAACATGAAGGTGAAGAAAGCCCCCCTTTCTTCCCGGCCCAGGATCTCCCCGGTAAACTGGTCGACATGGACAGAGGCCCGGCGCGGCTCGGAAAGGCTTACCTTCCAGGTGCGCTCCGGGTCGGGGAAGATGCTTACACCGGTCACCTCCACGCCTTCGGGGAGGGCCGCAGCCACAATGGCCGCCACGCTGTCAGCAGGCAAGGGCCCGGTCCCTTCCGGGACATCGGTAAAATAGAAGTCCCGGTGCGTCAGCTCCGTCAGTTCCTTCTCGAAGACAAGCATGGCACCGGAAAAACATACCAAAGTGATTATCAGCCCGAAAGGGACTGACAACCACAGATGGACAATAGAAAATACCTTTCTCATCATATTGCCGGGACGAGCTTTCCGACCGCGCTTACAGCATCGCAGAATACTGAAATCCCCTTTGAGGCAACCGCAGTTTCCGGATCAATCCTGTAGATGGCCGGGTTGGACCCGTCATTGGTAACTATGGAGATGTAGATATCGCCGTTCTCGCAGTACGAGGTGCTCCCTATGGAAGAGATGTTGTCCCTGGCGGGAAGGCCTTCCGTCACATACCGGAATTCCCCTGTGGAGCCCCTGAACACAGCCACGGCATTGGTACCGCCCCCTATACCGCCTATGGCATTCTGTGCCTCGGTGCCTCCGGTGTACATCTGAAGGAGGAAATAGTCTCCGGTAATGTGCCAGCACCTGAACATGGCGTATCCTCCGGAAAGCTGTTCTATGTTATAGTAGTAGGCAGAGTCGAACTCCTCTGCGCCGGACTTTATCCGCACCACGCCGGAAGGCAGCTGCCCCTTTATGCTGTAAGGGGTGGAATGGTTCCTGCCGTAGCCCGGGGAGAAGACATAGATGTCTCCGCTGTCATCAGCCCAGACTGTCTGGTAATACTGGGAGCGGCTGCGGCCTGAAGCGAAACCTATCTTGTCTGTCCGCAGGATTACCGGGTCCGTAAAGGTGTCGTCATTGAATATTGCCACGTATGCCGAGTCAGGGAACTGGGTGGTAGGTATTTCCCCGGCGTCATAGGAGCCGGAACCCTGTCCGCCGGACTCCCGGGCCACCATGTCAGGATACCTTACCAGGCTCCCGCCGTCATAGGCCACGCCGTATTTGCTCATGCCCATAGGGACCACGGAGGTATAGATTTTCCCTCCTGTCTCGAGGAAACCGGAGAAGGTGACATATTCGCCGTTGCCGAGGTAGTTCTCGCAGGGGATGGATTCTGTCCTGTTGGTCTGCTCCGAGACGTTGAGGTAATTGAAGAGAAGACCCTGCGCCGGATTGTTGTCCGCATCCGTGACAGACATATCCCCTGCCGAGACAGTGACGATATTGCTGCCCACCGGGCCGTAAGTGGTGAACCTGGAAATACTGTATGTCTTCGACCTCTGCTCCAGCGAACCGGAGGAGTTCATTATGAACGAGGTGGTGACACCTGCATTCCCGTCGTTGTACTGGAGCCGGTAGAGGTACTTGTCGCCGTAGAAGACCCAGGCGGTGCCGGCATCTGTCTCAAGGCCGGTGTTCACGGTGGTAAGTTCCCCGGAATCGAGGGTTTCCGACTGGAGCAGGGAGTTCACATCGTCGACCGACGCCGATATGACATAGTTCCCGCTCCCGGAGGCCCCGGACGTGTCCGGGCCGTGGTTGTCTTCGCATGCCGTGGAAAGGCAGGCCGCGGCGCAGAGAGCCGCTGCAAGAAATGTTGTATTCTTCATGTTATCTGGATTTTAAATATACTCTCAATTTACCGTAGAATGCGCGGCCGGCCTTCTGCAGGCTGAAGTTGTCGTACAGCCTGGCGTCAGTGAGGTTCCTGCATTCGAACGAGATGCTGAACATCCCTTCCTTCAGGGTATAGGTCAGGGACAGGTTGTGGGAGAACTGTTCCGGCACCTGCCTTTTGGTCGACGCGCTCCCTATGTTTTCCCAGTAGAGGGGGAAACTGTGGACGTATGAATTATCGTAAGTCAGAGAAAGGTCGTTCCCCTTCCAGATGCAGTCCCTCCAGGTGAAAGTGGCGTCGGCGTTGGAAAAGAGATAGGGCTGGTTGGGGATGCGGACCCCGTATGTGGCACTCTCCTGACTGGTGCCTCCGGCCACGTAACGTTCCCGGTTCCGGACATCCAGGTTGCTGAAGGTGCCTCCCACACTTATCCAGTGCGACCAGCTGTAACGCAGGGAGACATTGAAGCCCCTGGTCACCACCCTGCCGTGATTCTCGTACGACGCGTATCTCTTGCCCCCGTTCTGTGTGTCGGTACGGCGCATGATGTAGTCCTTGGTGTTCCTGTAGATGAGGCTGCCTTCGGCATACAGACGGTGACGTCCCAGCCGCACCCCGTAGTTTATGTTGAGGTTGAAATTGTCGCTGTTCTCCGGGCGGAGGTCAATGGAGCCCATCTCGAGGTCCTCGTCACCGAAAAGCTCGTCGATGGTAGGGAGCCTGTATGCCCTCTCGTAGGAAACCTTCGCCTGCAAATCCCTGATTATGAACCAGGTGCCTGCCGCACCGTAGCCGAAGGAGCTGACATCGGTAGAGGTGTAGACATAGTTGCCGAGGCCGTCAGAGGAGGTCGAGACCGGGCCGGAATAATACTGGTTGTAATATTTCCCGAAGACCGACAGGTTCCATTTCGGGGAGACGGAGAGCCGGTAGGACAGGCCGGTGATGTTCTTGGTGTTCCTCTTCGGGTCGGTATAGTCCGATATGGAGGAAGTTATATCGTTGCGGCTGTTGCGGGAAAAACGGCTCATCTGGTGGTTAAGGGTGAAGACATGGGCCTCGTGCAGCCGGTATTCTGCGTTGAAGGTGACATTCCAGTTGAGGTTCTGGAACTCCGAGTCCTGGTAGCTCTGCTCCCCTGCAGAACCGGTGTACAGGGTCTCGGCGAGCCAGTTGTAGCGGAAGGCGGAGGTATCCACATTCCTTGTTATATTGTCGTTGAAGCCGGCAGTGAGCATTACGTCGAGGCCCTTTGTGAAAAGGTTGCGCTTGCTGTACTCAAAGGAAGGCATCAGGGACCATCCGCGCCTGTGCTTCCGCCCAAAGACAACCTCCTGGCGCACACCTGTCTGTATCTCCTTGTAGAAGCGGGAATATGTGAAGTTCAGCAGCATCCTGTCCGCGAACTTCTTGTCCACGAAACCTATCTTGCCGATAATGGCCTCGTTGTGGTAAGTGTCGTTGAAGCGGCGGACATGCTCGGTCACGGACTCGTCGGTCACGGTGGTGCCGTCCTCGTTGAAGTGCTCGACAGGAGTGTCCACCCAATAGCTGTTGTCCGAATAGTTCTGGAAGACATTTATCTCATACATGAACCCTCCGGAAAAGGTCTGCCCGAAGTTGATGTGGGAACGGTGGGTGTTGAACGAGCCGTAGGAGTAGGAAGCATCCAGGAACCATCCCCTGCGGGACTTGTCCGTGACTATGTTTATGACCCCTCCGAGAGCGTCCGTACCGAACCCGACAGGGACCACACCCTTGTAGACCTCGATACGTTCGGCGAAATTCACCGGTATGTTGTTGAGGCTGAAGGAGCTGCCCACCCCTTCCTGGGGCACCCCGTCTATGAATACCTTTATGTGCTTGCCGCTGAAGCCGTCCAGCATCAGCTGCATGTCGGAGCCCACCCCGCCGGATTCCCGGAGCTTCATGCCAGGGAGCCTGGTAAGGGCATCGCTGAGGTTCCTGGCCGAATTCTGCAGCAGCTTTGTATCCACGGCCACTGCGTTGAAGGCGGAACGCTTCACCCGGCCGACACCTCCTGCGGCAGTGACTACCGCCTCGTCGAGGGATTCGCTGTCAGGGACAAGGTCCACCATGAGGAAGGAGCCGTTGCGGACAGGCATGGCCTCCGGTCCGCCGTAAGGGCCGTGACGGCGTGCATCCCCGCGGGAAAGGCTGTCTCCGGGGTTCCGCCTCCCCCTGTGCGAAGAGCCCGCCACAAGGAGGGTGTCCGGTCCCGAGACGCTTCCGGCCGAAAGCATTATGCGCTTTTCCACTGTCCTGTAGCCGACTGCCGAGACCACGAGCGTATAGCTCCCCTCCGGGGCCGTGACGCTCCAGAAGCCATTCTCGTCCGTCTGTGCCCCGAAGTGGGTTCCCTTGAAATATACTGTCGCGAAATTTATGTTCCCGTCCTCTGCCCGGCACGAGACCGTGCCCGAGACAGTGGCCTTTTCCTGTGCTGCGGTCCCGGCGGCCGGGACCGGCAGGAGGCCGGCAAGGATACAGGTTTGTAGAAGAAATCTATATAGTGGCGTGTAAACCTTCATTTGCATACCTTTTTTGCAGGATGCAAAGGTAAGGAGCCGGAAGCATTCAGGTCAATCCCCAAATATTGCTATGCCTCCAGGGCTTGTCCGCGGAAGCTGCCTCTTCCAGGGTCAGCCCAGGACATATTTGCTCCCCGGGATGAAGGAGAGAAGCCTGGAGACGACAGCGCAGACCGTGAACGTCAGGAGGGCGGTCACCAGGATATGAGGCAGGGTCGCCATATTCCACTGCGCCACGAGCTGGTTGAAGAAGACGAGGATGAACATGTGCATGAGGTACATCCCGTAGCTGACCTTCGACACCGGAAGTATGACACGGCGGTAAAAGGCCCCGTCGCTGACAATCTTGCGTATCACCATAAAATATGCTATGGAAGTGAGGACGACTCCGGTGGCGCAGAACTGCCAGCTTGTCTCCAGATATACGGCGATATCCACCGGCCCGTCCACAGGGAACTCCTTGGGCATCTTCAGCCAGAACCACCCTGCCGTAACGGCATAGCCGGCAAGCCACATTGGGACGGCTGCAAGAAGGGTCTTTTTCCAGGAGAGGTCCGGAACATAGGTACGGAAATAATGGCCGAGGACTATATAGCCTATGAAGCCGCTTACATACTGGAAGACACCGTATTCATTCCAGCTCGCCTCCCCCCAGAGTTCAGGACTGCCCGTCAGGGACAGGGCCGCCTGCCTCAGGAACGGGATGAGGGTCGTGAAGCCCCAGACCCAGAGGAAGGCTTCCTCCCCTTTTCTGGACACCTTGGAGAGCCACGGGGAAAGCGCAGGCATGATGAGGTAAAGGCCGAGCAGCATATACAGGAACCACAGGTGGCCGGAATGCGGATTGAAGTTCAGGAGCAGCCGCTGCAGGTTGGCTCCACGGTCGAAGCCTTCCGCCGAACCCCAGTACGGGAAGAGGGCGTACAGGACAGACCATATAAGCAGAGGGATGCAGACCCGTACAAAACGTTTCCGGAAAAATGTGGACGTGTCATACTTCAGCGGGAGGAGCAGATAGCTCGACGCCAGGACGAAGAGCGGGACAGCGGCCCTCAACGCGGAATCCAGGAGAGTGACCCAGGCGGCGTCCGTGGCATTGCGGATGAATGTACCGCTTCCCCCGAGATAGAAAGGCTCTATGCAATGTACCAGGATTACCATGAAACAGGCGATGAAACGCAGATAATCTATGAATACGACCCGTCCGGTACGGGAAAGCTGCTGTGCCGCAGAATCAGTGCTCATTTTCCAGTGTTATTATCGTTATGCGGTTATTCACGTACAAATTTAACGTCAGTTCGACGAATTTATGTTGCTCAGGACTAAGGAATTCGTCGAACAGTCGTTAAGGATTTCTTCGAAATCCAATTATCTTAAACCCCAGTCGCTGTGGCGACAGCCCCTTTTCAAGGGGCGCCACCCCCATGTGCCCCCTCGCTGGGGGCCC
>JADIMQ010000087.1 GCA_017694655.1 Candidatus Cryptobacteroides merdigallinarum | reverse complement strand
GAAGCCGAGAGCAGAGCAAATGAAGTCCCGAAGGGACCGCACCGCCAGGTGCGAAATCCCCCTAACCGAGTGGTAAGCCGAGTGGCATGTCGGAATGTATTCCGATATGTCCGAGGCAGAACGAGGAAAAGCAATGAAATTGCTTAATAGGGGGCGCAGGGGGTTTAGACCAGTCCGTCTTTCGCAGAAAGACAAATGAGGGTGAAACCCTCATTGCCGAGGCGCAAAAGTCAAAATCTTTATCAATTATTGGAATTTAGCAAAATAAAGCATAAATTTGCGCCCTGATTCGTTTATAACAAAATTTACAAGGAAATGAAAAAAGGAATTCATCCCGAAAACTACCGTCTTGTAGCTTTCAAGGATATGTCAAACGATGTCGTGTTCATCACGCGCTCCTGCGCAAACACAAAAGAGACCATTGAAATCGACGGAGTGGAATACCCGGTTGTGAAAGTCGAGATCTCCAACACCTCACATCCGTTCTACACCGGCAAGATGAAGCTCGTCGACACCGCCGGCCGCGTTGACAAATTCTACCAGAGATACAAGAAGAAATAGTTTTCTTCACGGGAAAGGGACCGGCAGAGCCCCGCGGACAGGAATAGTCCCATGCCGCGGAATCTGCAGAAAGGAAAAGAGGATGACCAGGAAGTCAATGGACTCAAGGTCATCCTCTTTTCCTTTAATGCCCCGACGGCACACCATCGGGACATGGGCAGGGCCTCACCTGCCCTGCAGCAGATACCTGGTCCAGAACCTGCGGTTCTCCGCCCTGAAATGCTCTCCCTGATAACCTCCGTACCCGTGCTTCCCGTCAGGGTAGACCATGAGCTCGAAGCTCCTGCCTGCACGCTGCAGGGCATTGACAAGCTGCAGTGTATTCTGGAAATGCACATTGTCATCCCCGGTGCCGTGGGTCAATTTCAGATAGACCGGGGCAATCCCCGCGGTATCCGCACAGGAAGCCGGATATGACTTGACATACAGCAGGGTGCAAGCCTCCCTGTAGCCGTCCGGATTGCCCTGCGGAGTCCCCATGTACCTTTCGGTATAATGCGTGTCGTACAGGGCCCAGTCATACACTCCGCCTCCGGCTATGCCGTACTGGAAACGGTCGGGAGCCCTCATCACCAGCATCGCCGCCATGGTCCCCCCGAAAGAGAAGCCCTCAACCCCTATCCTGCTGCCGTCGACATAGGGCAGAGACTTCATATAGTCGGCCCAGGCCATGAAATCCTGCATCTCATGCACCGTAAGACGCCTGTATACCATGTCAAGGCCCCTGCGCCCGTTGTGTCCGGAAGCCCTGCAGTCGGCCACCACCTGGATGATACCGTTCTCCGCCCACCACCTGCTGCTCTCCGTCGGGGTCTTCCAGACATCCTTCACCATAGGCGTGTCCGGACCTCCGTAAATATCGAAATGTACCGGATACTTCCTGCTTCCGTCAAAACCTTCCGGGTACGTCACGGCTGCCGGCAGGACAAAGCCGTCCGCAGTCTCCATATAGATTATCTGCGGAAGACTGTAGAGGGAGGCGTCGAAGTCCTCCCCTGCGAGGTCAGCCACAACATGGCACTCCGTCCTGTCCCTGAAGACATCGAAGACAGCCACCTTCACAGGTGTCCTGGAATTGGAGAAAGAAGCGGCGAAATGCCTGCCGTCAGGAGAAAACGCCACGGACTCCACATTCACATCCGGATCTGTCAGGATGCGGTCTCCGGACTTCCCGGTCCTGTACAGGGACCTCCGCACATGGGAAGGGTTGTCGGAAAGGAAATACACCTCGTCCTTCCTTTCATCCACCCTGACTATGGATATGTTCCAGTATTCACCGTCGCTCAACTGGCGGAATTCGCTGCCGTCATAAGAGAGGAAGTAAACCTGGGCCCAGTCCGTCCCTGGACAGCGGGACATGTACAGGCCCTTCCCGGTAAAGACAGGGTCCGATATCCAGTCCACCCAGGTCCGGCTCTTTTCCTCGTATATGACCGTCTTCTCCCCAGTGCCGGCATCGACCCTGTAAAGTTCCAGAGACTGCTGTGACCTCGGCATCCGGGAGACATAGAAACCCTCCCCCGACGGGTCCCAGAAAGGGGTGCCGAAATACTGGTCAGGATTCTCGTCGAAAGGGACCCAGAGGATGTCCGGACTCTCCCCGGAGATGTCAGCAATGCCTATCCTGACGGAAGGGTTGGTCTCCCCTGCCTTCGGATACCTGGTCCGGCTCGTGCTGCCGTCCTGCCCGAACGGGGAATATATCGGGAAGAGAGGGACCCCGGTATTGTCGAACCTGTAGAAGCCTATGCGCCTGCTGTCAGGAGACCACCAGAAGGCCTTGTAGAGGGTGCTCCTCCCGAAAATCTCCTCATAGTAGACCCAGGAAGCATAGCCGTTCAGGATGAGCTCGCTCCCGTCGTGAGTCAGCCTCGTCTCCTTTCCAGTAGCTATATCAATGACATACAAGTCATTGTCCCTCGTGAAGGCAATCTTGGAAGAATCCGGCGAATAAGTCAGGTTGACACCGCCCTCTGGTGCAACCGGGAAGCTCCGGTACTTCCCCGGGGCCTGGACCCCGTGCCGTACAGCGCGGCTGCGGGTATCGTACGAGAATGCGGTGGAGTCCGTATAGGTACGGTCGTATGTGAAAACCACTTCATTGCCGGAAATCCACTTCCACGCGGCCGGCACACTGCCGAAATCCCCGGCATTCGACAACGCAGGCCAGGCAAGGGCCACGGAAAAAACAGCCAGAAAACGTAATAAACTCCTTGTCTCCATATCAGATAAAAAAAGAATCCTTGAAATTGACGAGATAAACCTTCTCCGTACTCCTCGTAAGGGCCGTATAGAGCCATTTGAGGTCATCCGGCAGTATCTCCTCCTGCCAGAACGGATTGTCGATGAACACGCATCGCCACTGCCCTCCCTGGGACTTGTGGCAGGTGAGCGCATTGGCATACTTCAGCTGAAGGGCATTGTAGTACCTGTCCTCCCTCACCGCCTCGTATCTTTTCTTCCGGGAAGATATGTGCGAATAGTCCTCGTTCACCCCCTCGTAGAGCATGTTCTGCTGCTCTGCAGTCAATGCGGGGCTCTCGGAGACCAGGGTATCAAGAATAACATTGGCCGTGATCTCCTGGTCGCCATAGTCGGGAAAGGAAAGCCGTGCCGTGGCGAAATGCAGCCCGTACCTCTCCTCATGGCGGGATATGCTCTCGAGGGTCACTATATCCCCGTTCGCTATATAGTCCATGCCCTCGAGGGAATCCGCGGAACTGTAACAGTTGCGCACTATCATGAGCCTGTCGCCCCTTACCAGCTGCTCTTCCTTGAACTGCACCGCGGCCCGTATCCCGAGATTGTACCTTATGGCCCTCCTGTTCGACCTGCAGATGACAACCGTCTCCTCATCCCCGTAGGAGGAATATGCATCGGAGATCTTCTCTATCAGGTCCGAGCCCATTATCCTTTCCACGTCCCGGCATCCGCGGACGTCGAGCCTGACAGACAGGTCATCTGCAGTCCCGGACCACACCTCCTGCAGCATATTCCTCAGGATGGTGGCATTCTTCAGGATACCGGAACCGGCCTTCTGCCTTACCACCTCGTCGAGCTCGGCCCATACGCAGGGACCGAAGCCGGACATATATTCGCGGGAAAGGGCCGGACTGACATCCAGGCCAACCGGCGGCAGCTGCGCCATATCCCCTATAAGCACCAGGCGGTTCCCCGGGCCACGGCGCACATAGTCCACCAGGTCCGAAAGAAGGTTCCCCGACCCGAACATTCCTGCCTGGGAAGAAGAGTCCACCCCAATAAGCGACACCTCGTCGACAAAATACACTGTATCCCTGTCCTTGTTGGGACCCAGGACGAACTCCCCGAAACCTGCACCGGAGACCGCCTTCTGACGGTAGATATGCTTGTGCACAGTGAAGGCAGGGCTTCCGGCATGCCCGGAAAGCACTTTCGCCGCCCTGCCCGTTGGGGCAAGGAGGACACATTTCACACCCAGGCTCTTCAGGAAAGTGATGACGGCGGAGATGGCGGTGGTCTTGCCCGTGCCGGCATATCCGTTCACAACCATCATGTCCGCACTGTCCCCGTCCAGGAAAGAGGCCATGTCCCGGAAAAGCCGCCTCTGGCAGTCCGTCGGCCCGTACGCGAAATTCCCGAGGAAGCCGGAATACAGGAAATCCGTACTGCCCATCACTTCGCTCTCCTTAAAATAAGTGACATGACAATGAATACCGGATATATCTCGAGACGGCCGAATATCATGTCGGCCGAATATATGAGCTTGGCAAGGGCCGGCTGGGCCGAATAATTCCCCATGGAACTTATGGAGTCCAGGGCCGGGCCTGCGTTCCCGAGCGAGGACAGCGCACCCGAGAAGGCTTCCGTGACACTCACTCCGCACAGGGTGAGGAGCAGGAAGGAGATTATCAGGACAACGGTGTGTACAGGACAATGTACAGGATGGCGGCAAAGGCTGCGTCATCCTTGATGAAATGGTTCCCCACCCTTATCTGCATTATGGAGGAAGGGTGCAGGTTATGCTTTATCTGGCGGCCGATGGACTTGAAGGCTATGTACATCCTGTCAGACTTGACACCTCCGGTCGTGGAGCCTGAACACCCGCACTGGAATACGGCATACATTAGGAGGATATTCGCGAAGACCGGCCACGCTGCGTTGTCTGCCGTGGCAAACCCGGAAGTGGAGAGGAAGCTCCCGACCTGGAAAGAAGAGTCGAGCAGGGCCCTGCCCCACCCGTCGTAGGTCCCGGACACTTTCAAGGATATAGTCACCATCACGGACAGGACCACGAATGTCCCCAGGAAAAACTTTATCACCGGATGCCGGAAAGGCTTCAGCGACCTCGTTGCGAAAACCCCGAAGAGGAGGCCGAAGTGCATTGAGGACAGGAGCATGAACACAAGTATTATAATGTCGATGAGCGGGGAATCGAAATGAGCCACGGAAGCGTTCCTGGTGCTGAAGCCACCGGTCGCCACCGTGCTGAAGGAATGGTTCACCGCGTCAAAGAAGGACATCCCGGCCAGCATCAGCAGCAGGGTCTCTGCCACAGCCAGCCCTACATAGACAAAAGCTATCACGTGGACAGTCTTGATGGAACGGAACCTGTAACCCTCCCTGGAGAGAGAGGACAGCTCTATGTTAGTCAGGCGCATACGGAAAGGGCTGGCGTCCGGGATAATGAGCAGGAGGAATACCACGACACCCAGTCCCCCTATGAAATGTGTGGAGGAGCGCCAGAACAGCAGGCTCCGGGGCAAGCCCTCGACATCGGTAAGTATGGTGGACCCTGTAGTGGTATAGCCCGAGACGCTCTCGAACCACGCGTTCACCAGGGTGAACTCCCCTCCCCACAGCACATAGGGCAGCATCCCGAATATGAACGAAAGGAGCCACGACAGGACAATTATCATGAACCCGTCCTGCAACGATATCGCAGCCGACTTCCTCACGAAGATGAAGGGGAAGATGCCCACGATGAAAGTTATTATGAAACTGATGGCGAGAGGCCCGAGAGCCGAATCCTTACCGTTCAGGACAGAGACGATCAAGGACAGGAACATAAACAGTGCGCTTATGAGCAGCGCATGCCCGACATTCTTTGATATTACCTTGATATCCATATCTTCCCCCTCCTATAGCTCGGATGCAGCGGAAGAGCTTTCTATGAGCTTCTCCCTCTCTTCCCTGAGGCGCGTCAGGCGCTTTTTCAGCTCAATATTCTCCTCCACGAGCTCGGTGAGCTGGGAATTCAGTTTCACAAGCTCATCGTCGCCGTCGAATTCATAGACATACTTCCTGCCGCTGGACTGGTAGTCCCCGAGCCCGGAAAGCATCCTTTTCAGGGGCCTTATATAATATATGAGTATGAACATGAGCAGGAGCAGGACAAGCAGCAGCCCGGCCCCGACAGAAACCACTCCCGGGATGATGCTGCGGTAGAACCCGTCCTGGAAAGTCTCCGAATTCTCCTTCAGCTGTATGTATATCACGTCGTTCAGCTTCTCTATGTCGGACTTCAGCCGCTGGTACCTGGGCTGGAGACGCTTGAAGTACCACTCCCGGTTGTCGATGAAGTCGTTCACTATAACTTTCCTGAACTCGAGCGAGGTGAGCATATAGGCGGAATAGGAGTAGACCACGGAATCCGCCCTCGCTACGGCTTCCCTGCTGTCGAGGGTACTCTTCAGGCTGTCATACTCGGCAAGGAAGGAGTTGTAGTCGATTTCGGGGATGAGGGCCGGGTCCTTCTCCCCCACGATGGCCAGGAGGCGCAGGTTGTACCGGTCGCTTTCGTTGGAGAGTTTCTGGGCTATGTTTATGCAATTTATGTTCGATGCAATGAGGTTAGATACATAGTCGCTCATCCTCCTGTATTCCATTATGGATATTATGCTTGACAGGAGCAGGATGACGGCTATGGCGCCGAGAGAGAATGTCAGTTTGACGCTCATCGACATCCTGACAGGGAAAATTCTCTTGAAATTTTTTCTTGGCATACTTACCGTTTATTGAAATAAAATGCAAATTTATGATTTTATGTCGTATTTTTTCCTACTTTTGTTTTCAGAAAAAGAAAAAGCAACAAAAAAAAAGAAACCGGACATTTCATTTTCTTTTTTATTAACGATAAACTAATTGTTTTATCCTAAAATCCGCAAGCAATCTCAATGGCAATCTCAATTGCAGTAAAGAGCTTGAACACTATGCATCATGATAGTATGAGCGTGAAT
>JADIMQ010000086.1 GCA_017694655.1 Candidatus Cryptobacteroides merdigallinarum | reverse complement strand
CCCCCTATCAGGGGGATCTCGCACCTGCCCGGTGCGGTTCCTACGGGACTTGTCAAGGGCTTTTGGGTCGTCATTGAATGTAAAAAGAGAAAAAATTCGCGTAAATGGCCTCCAGACTATGACAGACAAGTATTTTTTCGTATAATTGCATGAAACTAACTAATTTGAAAATGAAAAGAATCGTAACCACATCAATTCTTGCCGCATTGGCATTTTCTGCCGCATCTGCGCAATGGGCTCCCGCGGGAGACAGGATCATGACAGAATGGGGAGAAAGCCTCGGTCCGGAAAATGTCCTTGCCGAGTACCCGCGTCCCATAATGGAGCGCAGCGAATGGATGAACCTTAACGGGCTCTGGGACTACGCCATAGTAAGCCTGGGCGAAGAGTTCCCTGAAAGCCCCGACGGGAAGATACTTGTCCCGTTTGCGGTAGAATCTGCACTGTCGGGCGTAGGAAAGACAGTGGGAGAAGACAAGGAACTCGTCTACAGGACAGAATTCCAGGTTCCTGCCAAGTGGAAAGGGAAAAGGATACTCCTCAATTTCGGGGCGGTGGACTGGAAGTCTGAAATATGGGTGAACGGGATAAAGGCCGGCAGCCATACCGGAGGATTCACCCCGTTCTCGGTAGACATCACCGGCGCCATCGCGGGCAAAGGAGTGAACGAGCTGACCGTAAGGGTATGGGACCCGACCGACAAAGGATACCAGCCACGCGGCAAGCAGGTTTCCGACCCCCAGGGGATATGGTACACTCCAGTGACCGGAATCTGGCAGACAGTATGGCTCGAGCCTGTGCCGGAGGTGCATATCGGGGACCTGAAGATAACACCTGACATAGACAGGAATATCCTGGAGGTTTCGGCCACGGCAGGGTGCAGCCTGGACGGGTATAAACTCAAGGTGGACGTATTCGACGGGGAAGAAGCTGCAGCCAGCGGTGAAAGCATCAACGGGGAGGCAGTGACAGTGCAGATGCCGTCCGGAGCCAAGCTCTGGAGCCCGGACTCGCCTTTCCTCTACGGTCTCGAAGTCACACTGCTGCACAAAGGCAAGGTTGTTGACCAGGTGAAAAGCTACGCCGCCATGCGCAAATTCTCAACAATCAAGGATGCTGACGGCATAATGAGGCTCGCCCTCAACGACAAGCCTCTCTTCCAGTTCGGACCTCTCGACCAGGGATGGTGGCCTGACGGACTGTACACCGCCCCGTCGGATGAAGCGCTCGTCTATGACATAAAGAAGACCAAGGAACTCGGTTTCAACATGATAAGGAAACACATCAAGGTTGAACCGGCAAGGTGGTACACCTGGTGCGACAAACTGGGCATCATCGTATGGCAGGACATGCCGAGCGGGGACAGGAACCCTGAATGGATAAACAAGGACTATTTCGACGGCAAGGAGGCGGTCCGCAGCCCTGAATCCGAGGCCTGCTACAAGAAGGAATGGAAGGAAATCATGGACTGCCTGTACAACTATCCGTGCATAGGGATATGGGTACCGTTCAACGAGGCCTGGGGGCAGTTCAAGACAAAGGAGATAGCCGCATGGACCAAGAGCTACGACCCTACGAGGCTCGTGAACTCCGCCAGCGGAGGTAACCACTACTACCGCTGCGGGGACATCCTCGACCTGCACAACTATCCTGATCCGGAGATGTATCTGTTCGACGCGAAAAGGGTGAATGTGCTCGGGGAATACGGCGGCATCGGCTACCCTGTGGAGGGTCATCTCTGGACTCCTGACAGGAACTGGGGCTACATACAGTTCAACTCCACCGAGGCGGTGACCGACGAATATATAAAGTATGCCGACATACTGGAGAAGATGATAGCCAGGGGATTCTCGGCTGCAGTCTACACCCAGACCACCGACGTGGAAGTGGAGGTAAACGGACTGATGACCTACGACAGGAAGGTCGTCAAGGTCAACGAGGACAGGATCCGCGAGACAAACAAGAGACTCACCGGGATCCAGTTCCCTGAAAAATAGATCTCCAGGACACTAATTCCGGTATGTCCGGAGATGATAGACGAACTGTATGGAAAAATAGCGGCCTATCCCGGAATTGACCGTATCGGAAGTCCCGGACGCCGAAATGCTGTGTGAATAACGGTGTATGCCCTGGTCCAGGATATCATTGACACCGATACTGACTTCGCCGAGACCGTCCCTGAAAAGCCGCTTTCCGACATACAGGTCACACAGGACAAGTTCGTCATTGTACCTACCGTCAATACTCCTGTATTGGCGGTAGTTTGTTGCTGCGGTAACTGAAAAGCCGAGCCAGAAGACCCATTTGACCTTTGCCGTGGCATCCTGGGTGAGGAAATTGTTGTTTACCTTGCCGAAGCGTCCGGAATACTCGTTCTGGGTGAACCGTCCGGAATAGCCTACGGAAAAGTCCAGGTTCTCGCTTATGTTGCTGTCTATCCTCGCTCCGAGGCTGTACCAGTTCCTGTGGACAGGGACCTTGTCGGCATTTATCATTCCCGGGAGAGAGGAGAGCGTGACGGCCGAAGTCAGGTTCATGTTGCAGCGGAGCGGCTTCAGAGGAAATCCGAAGGTCATCTTCCCGTAGAATTTCGAGTATCCGCCGAGGTTTACCGGCTTCACATACTGGTTACCCTCGCCGAGCAGTACACCGTCGGCCACCTCGAAGTCAGGAGAGTCGATAACGAGAGAGTCACACAGGTAATTGGAGCTTCCTGTATAGTTCAGGGATACGGACAGTGTGGAGCCGGCGTCCCTGTCTGTGTGGATATACCTCAACCCCACCTCGTGGATATAGGATGGGTCGACATCGGGGTTACCCGCCCGTATATTGCTCGTGTTTGCAAGGTTAACGACGCTCTGCAGGGTGTTCACGGAAGGATTCACCGTCCGGCTCCTGGCGTCGAGCCTGAGCGAGTTCTCCTGGTCGAAAGGAACATTTGCAACGACATTGTATATGAAATTGCTGAAACCGCGCCGGGACTCTCCTCCGGAAGGCATGGTGTAGACACCCCTGAAACCTGTATTCTGGTATCCGCCGAACACTGTCAGGGAGATTTTCCTGAAGGCATAGTTATACCTCAGTCCAGCGGTATGGGTGATGAAGCGGCTGGAGTTTATGCTGGACTGGCGGATGTCCGGTTCCGGGAAATAGTCCCCGAGGGCCTTGTCCAGAAGCCGGACAATGTTTTCCCCATAGCTCCGGTTGGCACTGAACCTGTATTCAGCGCTGAGCCTCGAGCGTTTTCCGATACGGTCGGTATATGTGACGCCCCCGCTTCCGTACAGCTGCTCCGTCAGGCGGTCCCTGTATTGCGATGAATAGTTGTCGGCTTCTTCCGGGTCGAAAAGGCCGCTTTCAGTCCTGAAGGTATATTGGTCCGATGTGTTGTCATAATTGTTCTTGTAATAGTTCCCCGAGGCCGAAATCACGAGAGTACGTCCCCTTTTCGGGAAACGGTACCGGTAGGAAAGGCTGCCGCCTGCCCTTACGGCGAACCTGTCATTATTGTTGATGTTCAGCTTTTCCCTCAAGAATTTTGCGGAGCCGTCGGACAGGAGGTTTTCCTGATGACTACGCTGTTCCCGTCCGTCGCCCAGGTCCTGGATATCCAGGACCGGACGTATGATGAGGCTGTGCGCAGGCGCCGGGGAAAGACTTATCTTGGAAGTGAACCTGTGGTTGTAGTTCAGGGCATTGAAATCCGAACGGGAATCCGTGAACTGCTTCCTGTCCCCTCCGAGATATGTCATCTTGTCGTTGAATGACTCGTTCCTGTTCCTTATCCGGCTGAAGAAGTAGCTGCCGCTGAACCACTTGTTGGAATAGTTCGCCCCGGCGGACTGCACGGAGGATATTCCGGGCAGGGGCTTTACCTTGAAACTCTTGTCCGAACCGACGTCGCTTACGGCAGAGGCGCCTACAATGTCTTCAGAAGCGAAATTGTATCTGCTGATATTGTTCCCCATGGCCAGCAGGGAGGCCGACTGCTCTTTCCCGAAATAGTTCAGGTTGGCTCCGGCAATATATTTGTCAGGCAGTCCGTATCCCCCGTACATACGGCCGGCCAGTGCCCCATCCCTCGCCTCCGGACGGGTCACGATATTTATTGCCGTGTAGCTGTTGCCGTCGTCCACCCCCGTAAGTTCGGCCTGGTCGCTCAACTTGTTTATCACCTCTATCTGCCGTATCATGTCGGCCGGGATGTTCTTCAGCGCCGTGAGCACGTCATCCCCGAAATATTCCTGCCCGTCAATCATCACCTTCCTCACGTCGCGGCCGTTGGCCTCTACCCCGGAATCATTTACCGATATGCCCGGCATCTTGGATATGAGGGATTCAGAGTCCGCCCCCGTCATAACCTTGTATGCCGCAGCATTGTAGCTCAAGGTATCCCCGCTCTGGGAGGAGCGTATGGCCTGGTCGCTGTGTACAGCGGACTCGAGCATGATTGCTTCCCCGGAGAGGAGTATTTTCCCAAGGTCCACTCCTGCCGGCCCCTTGCCGAAGGCCACGGTCCTGGTCCTGTATCCGAGAATGGAGACTTTCAGGATATGCTCCCCCTGCACCACGTCCCCGAACAGGAAGCTGCCGTCTTCCGCCGTCAGTTCATAGGATGCCGTCGCTCCCGAGGTGTCCAATATCTCGACTACAGCCCCGGGTATCTGTTCCAGAGTGAGGGAATCGGCCACCGTTCCCCTGACCCAGCCCGCCGTCTGCCCCATGCAGACGGAAAGGCTCCCGGCCAAGGCAACCAGCACCACCGATATTGCTCTGCCTAAAATCATATCAGGTAAACTTAACGACAGTTCAACGAATTATAATACTCAGGATCAGGGGATTCGTCGAACTGTCGTTAAGGATTTCCGCGAAATCCTATTGTCTTAATCCCCAGTCGCTGCGCGACAGCCCCTTGTTAAGGGGCGTCACCCTCAACCGCTCCCTCTCCGGGAGCCCTGTCGCAGGTTTATATCCTGCTCCTCAATGGTGTTCGATGTAATTTAACAAGTTTAATTTCATCGAACTCACGTTAAATTTATTCATTTTTCGCGGAAATGGAAAATTGAATATGCTCTGCGCTCGGCTTCTGCGTATATTTGTACGCTTCGCGTCCACATATACTGGGGCGCCTCGGCAATGAGGGTTCCACCCTCATTCGTCTTTCTGCGAAAGACGAGACCTTTCTAAACCCCCTACACCCCCTATTAGGGGGATTTCGCACCTACCCGGTGCGGTCCCTGCGGGACTTATATTTGCTCTGCGCTCGGCTTCTGCGTATATTCGCAAAAAAATAAAAGTCATGAGTTACGAAGAAAAATTCATTTTTGAAGACAGGACCCGGTGGCAGGACTGCGGAGAAGGGATGAGAAGGCAGATCATGGGCTACGGAAAAGACCTTATGCTCGTAAAGATAGAGTTCAACAAAGGGGCGGTAGGCGCCATGCATTCCCATCCGCATTCACAGTCCTCGATGGTGGTCAGCGGCTCTTTCGAAGTGACAATAGGCGGAGAGACCTCCACACTGCACGCCGGGGACGGATATTTCGTAGCCCCAGGTGTAGAACACGGTGTCCTCTGCACAGAACAAGGGACCCTCATCGACACGTTCGCTCCCTGCAGGGAAGATTTCCTGTAGGAGCCTGCCGCCTTACCCCGGACAGCAATTTACAACTTGTGCATCAGGAGGCATTTTACCTCTACCTCTCCCACCGTTCCGGCTCCCAGGCGGGGCTGAGGTAGTCGCCGTCGTGGTCGATGACAAAGGCGAGATAGGTGATGGGGATGCCCTGGGCAAGATACTGCTTCTCATAGAAGGTCTGCACCTGGAAAAGAGCATCCACGGCATCGCGGCCGCAGACTGACGCTATGCCGCTGGCATACAGGGCTTCCCTGTCCGAGCCGTAGATGTCGGTGGCGGCTGCGAGGACCTTCAGGCCGTTCTGTTCGGCTATGGCCCTGGAATATTCATGGAGATACCTGCTGTCCGTCTTCAGGTGAACTATGCCGCCTGGTTTCAGGAACTCGCGGTACCGGGACAGGAAAAGGGGTGAAGTAAGACGCTTCTTCTCGCGGCCAATCTGCGGGTCGGCGAAAGTTATCCATACCTCCGACACCTCGTCGCGGGCGAAAAGCGAGCAGATGAACTCAATCCTTGTACGCAGGAAACCTACGTTGCCCAGACCGTTCTCATGGGCAAACTTGGCACCCTTCCACAGCCTCGCTCCCTTAATGTCTACACCGATATAGTTGAATGAAGGATTCCGTAGGGCAAGATCCACTGTATACTCCCCCTTGCCGCACCCGAGCTCCACGACAATCGGGCGCTCCTCCCGGAAAAAACCGCCGTTCCAGTGTCCCTTCAGGCGATAGTCACATCCCAGCACCTCCCGGGTCGACGGCTGGACCAGACAGGAGAATGTCTCGTTCTCCTTGAATTTCCGCAGCTTGTCCTTTCCCATACCGAATCACATATGACGGTTGCCGTTGTCAGGCTTGTCCGGTCGGCCCTGACGTCCCTGCCTGTTGCCGCCGTTTCCAGGACGTCCCTTCCCGCCTTTCCGGCGCTTCTTCCTGGTGTCGTCGAACCTCGTGATGCTGTCATCACCCACAGCGGTGACAAACTCGAGGTTTGATGGTTCCGGCTCTGTCTTCAGGGACTCCGGTTTCTCCCCGCGCCGGTTCATCCTTATGACTTCCGCGACCTCGGACGCAGCAAGAGGGAAAAGGTTGGCGAAACTGTTCTGGTCGTATGAGAAATACATCACCTCCCGGAGGATGTCCGTCTTCATCAGGTAAGCCAGCCCGTCCTGGAACTCCAGAGGATTATGCACCTTCGGAATCCTCGACTGGGCATCTATGTAGGCTGCCGTCTCATAGTTCAGGCAGCATTTCAGCTTCCCGCACTGGCCGGCGAGCTTCTGCGGGTTCAGGGAAAGGTCCTGGCATTTCGCCGCAGACGTGGTTATGGACTGGAAGGACGAGATGTAGTTCGAGCAGCACAGTTCCCGTCCGCACACGCCGAGACCACCGATGAGGCCAGCCTCCTGACGCGCACCTATCTGCTTCATCTCTATGCGGATACGGAACTCCTCGGCAAATACCTTTATGAGCTGGCGGAAATCCACCCTGCCGTCGGCAATGTAGTAGAATATGGCCTTGGTCCCGTCCCCCTGAAACTCCACATCGCCTATCTTCATCTCAAGACCGAGCTCGGCAGCTATCTGACGGGCACGTATCATCGTCTCATGTTCCCTTGAAATCGCCTCCTGCCACTTCTCTATATCGAACAGCTTGGCCTTGCGGTATATGCGCTTCAGGTTCGCCGTCTCGGGGTCTATCTTCTTGCATATCATCTGTCTCGCCACAACAGGGCCCTCAAGGGTGACTATGCCGAGGTCATGGCCGTTCACGGCCTCCACTATCACAAGGTCCCCCATCTTGACGGTCTGTCCGGAGGAATTGACATATATCCCCTTGCGGGTATTCTTGAACCGGACTTCGAAATAGTTCCCGTACTTTTCCTGGACCACACCAGGAAGCCAGTCATACACCTCCAGCTTGCAGCATCCCGGACGGTAGGAACATTTCAGCTCACCTTCGTCGGTACGCTCCACGATACAGCCCCTCGAACAGTCGAACTGCTTTATTTCGTTAGCATTAAAACCTTCCATAAGTCAAAAATTTAAAAACATCTGCCCCGCAAGGTCGCAGAAAACCATCTTCTGGTTCACATTGCGGTCAAGCAGCATCACCGACCTGTCCACCATGGCCAGGGCCTTCCGGCAGAATGTCCTGTTCGCCCTGGCGGCCACACCGGTGTAGAAAGCAGTTTCTTCGTCAGTGATTCCCGCCATATCCTGAAGATTCTGCTGGCAGAGGAAAATTTTCCTGAGACACTCCCCTGCAAATATACAAAAAGCTTTCTGTTTTTCACGTGAATCGAGGGCCGCCATACTGTCCGACGCCTCTATGGCAGCCAGGAGGTCCCTGGACATGAGGCCAGACACCAGGTCCTTGAAAATCTTCATGAAAGCCATATATTCCTCTCTCTCCCCCATCGCATCCAGAGCCACCCCGAGACTCCCGCCGGAGATGGCGGCCTGGCGCGAGGAAAGGGCGGGGTCCTTCCCGAATGTCCCCACAAGAGAAGCCTCAAGCGCCTCCCTGGACATAGGCAGGACACGGTAGCTCTGGCACCGCGAGAAAACAGTAGGGAGCACCTTGTCCGGATTGTGGGTAATGAATATGAAGACTGTCTTCTCCGGCGGTTCCTCCACAGCCTTCAGCAACTTGTTGGCAGTTTCCGCATTCATTTTTTCCGGCAGCCACATGATAACGCTCTTGTAACCGTCCCCGACCGGAGCCAGGGAGAGCTTTTCCAGGATATATTTCGCCTCTGCTATGGCTATGACGCCAGCCTTTCCCTCTATCCCGAGAGCCGAGTACAGTCCGGACTCGAGGAAATACGGATTCTCCAGGACCAGCTCCCTCCAAAGCCCAAGGAAAGATTCCGAAGTAGGCCTGGAGACATCGGTCTTCTTGCTGGAATTCACAGGGAACACGAAATGCGTATCCGGATGCACGAGGTGTGACATCTGCCGGCAGGAGCGGCATTCCCCGCAGGAGTCCCCGTCCTTCCTGCAGGTACAGTTCAGATACTGGATATAGGCCAGGGCCAGCGGAAGGGCCCCGCAACCTTCATTTTCATACAGGAGCATGGCATGGGCCACCCGGCCGGAATCTGCCATGGATACCAAAGCCTGCTTCAGTGCCTCATTCCCGGGTATATCCGCAAACCTCATCACCTGTCCCTCTTTGCCACATAATACGTCATTTCCTCGAGATACCGCCTCGCCCGGGAATCCGGCAAGGAAGAGAGCGCGTCCACCGCGGCGGAAACATAGTCGTCGAGCCTCTTTTCCGCGTATCCGACCCCGTCCTTCTCCTTCACGAAACCGAGGATCTGCGAAGCATATTCCTTATGCTCATGAATCTTCACTATCATGGACCTTACAGAGGCCTCCTCCTCTGGCGAAGCGTTCCTGAAAGCCCCGAGAAGCGGCATGGTTATCTTCTGCTCGCAGATATCAACCCCCACCGGCTTCCCCACATCGGAACCTGGGGTATAGTCGAAAATGTCGTCCCTTATCTGGAAGGCTATCCCGAGCGATACGGCATATTTCCTTACCGCCTCCTCGACATGGACAGGAGCATTGACGGATATTGCGGCCGCCAGGGAAGCCGCCTCGAAAAGGGAGGCGGTCTTCCTGAATATTATCTTGAGATAGTCCTCCTCCATGGTATCCCCGCTCTGCGCCTTCTGCAGCTGTAGCATTTCACCTTCGGTAAGATGGGTAAGGGTCCTGGAAAAAATGGAAATGAGCCTCGGCCCGAAATGCTCCGTATTCTGGATTTCATTCATCGCGGCCACCAGCCAGTAGTCCCCGACAAGCACCGATACCGACGGTCCCATAAGATAGTTCAGTGTAGGACTTCCTCTGCGGCAATCACTTTCATCCGCTACGTCATCGTGCAGGAGCGTGGCATTGTGCAGGAGTTCAGCAGCTGCCGCGACACGGAGGCTGTCTTCCGGCAGAGGAGAATCCGAACACGCCTTCGCCACCAGAAGCGACAACAGAGGACGGAGCTGCTTGCCCGAATGGGACAGGATCATGTCATTCACGGTATTCAAAAGGTCAATATCGCTTTTCAGGGCTCCCCTTATGCGAAGATTGACCTTGTTCCAGTCCTCGCCACAGAATTCTTTTAGTGTGTCAATATTCATTTATTTCCCGAAACTCTTTTTTGAAAACGCCAGCTTCCGCATCAATATTTCCTTGAAATCCCGGCGGCCTCCCGGTGCACAGCCGGTCGACGCCGCCGGAATCATGGACAATATCCGCCTGACATCCAGCTTATGTGACATCAGGCGAACTTTCAGGCTCCTGTCAGAACAGGAATGCCGCCGTAAGGGTGAAGCCTCCGAACCTGCCCCTGGAGAAGGAGTTCCTGACTGCAGTCCCGAAGCTGTCCGAAAGGTCGGCCTTGAGGTCGCTTATGGAGCCGAGGTTCCAGTTATAGCGCCCGATTACCTGGAATTTCCATATTTCCAGGCCGACACCGAGGCCGAGACCGTACTCCCAGCGGTTGATCCCGGAGCTGCTCCAGCTGTTCTTGACGGAAGCAGCGGCGTTATCGAACGTCAGCTTATTGTTCAGCCCATAGCCCACGAACGGGGTCACATCCAGGAAAGGCCTGAACAGCAGGAGGTCCGGCCCCCACTGGATGGAAACAGGGAGTTCAAGGTATCCGACAGTAAGGTCGGCACTGCCTGCGGACCCGGCTGCAGCTTCCGATACTCCGAACCGGGACCCCTTCACGTTATATATGAGGGACGGCTGGATGGAAAAACCAAGCGGCAGCTTCACCTGCATGGTGACGCCCGCATGGTACTGGGTCATGTTCTCCGCGTTGAGCGTCTGCTTGCTCAGCTTGGAAAAGGTGGCTCCTCCCGTGACTCCGAAGCGCAGCTGCGCGGAGGAATCGGCGATATTCGCAAACATCAGCGACAGCACAAATGCCGCCGCCATAACAATCTTCTTCATCTCATGAATTTTTAAGGGCTGCCCTGCGGTTACTGAGAAACACAAGGCAGCACGGTGTGACATTACTGCAGCAGGGCATCAAGCTTGGCTGTGATGTTGCTCTTTGGAACCGCGCCCACGAGCCTGTCCACAAGCTGGCCGTTCTTGAAGAAAAGCAATGTAGGGATGTTACGTATCCCGTATTGCATCGGAGTCTGTGAGGCTTCGTCCACATTGCATTTCGCGATGACGGCCTTCCCTTCATACTCTTTTGCTATTTCCTCGACAACCGGTGCAAGCGCACGGCACGGACCGCACCACGTGGCCCAGAAGTCTATCATCACAGGCTTGTCCCCGCCCAGGATTTCAGCGATGTTCGCATCCGTAACTATTTTTTCCATAATAAATCCTTTTTTTAAGTTAATAAATAAAGCTGTAAGGCATACCCTCCGTCCGGTCCTCCCGTCCATCAGGTCCATGCAAAGTACAAATATACGCAGAAGCCGAGCGCAGAGCAAATTTATTTGCTATGCCGAGGCGCGACAGTATATGTGGACGAAGTCCAAATTGCGGCAACATCTGCATTTACGGTATACCGCCGCAATATAACGAAAAAATTTCTTATATTTGCGGAAACTAAAAATTCAATGTTATGAAACGACATCAGATATTTGCAGCCCTTGCCCTTGCCGCCTTTGCCGCAACAGCTGCAGTATCATGCGGAAATAGAGGCGGCTCCGGGAAAAATCAGCAGGACAGCAGCAGTGTGGACGTGGCCCAGGCTCAGGCCGCAGCCGTCCCCGACACCATTGCCCCGCTCGTACCCGAGGAGGTGCGCCTGAAGGACGACGCTTTCGGCGAGGAAATAGCGCTTAAAGGCGATACCGTCAAGAGGGACGAGATATTTCAGGTGGGAGTGTCCACAATGATTATCAAGGATTCGCTCATGCTGGTCTGCTGCAGGGATGACCGTCCGTTCAGGATGTATTCGCTGCCAGGCCTGGAACTCAGAGGGGTGTCCGGAAACAGGGGGCGCGGGCCGATGGAGTTTATCTCCCCGGAGATCTGGCCTTACGAGGCACCCGGCTATATGGCATTGGTCATGGATGAGTCGAGGGATTATCGTAAAATGTACAAGGTAAGGATGGACGGAACATTAGAGCAGCTCAACCATCGGATTCCCGGTCAGTACCTGGCCGATTTCTCGTATACTAGAGGGGTTGCTGCTGAGGATGACGAGCACATAGCCTTTGCATATCGCTCAGCGATATATCTTTACGACGGAAGCGATACCGCTGCGGCTCCGGAACAGACAGTCCGGAAGCTGGCAGATGTCCGCCTGGGCAAATATTCCGCCGGCAGCACCATGAATATCGGCTCGCTCGGAGTGAATTTCCAGTATGAAAGGGCCGTCTGGGCGTACAAATACGCGAAGCGGGTGGTCTTCTGCGATTTTGACGGAAACAGGAGGACTATCGATTTCCGTTCGGCGGAGGAAGGAGAGGCCGAGGGTGTCGGGATGGACAGCAATGTCACCCACTACTGGAAGCTCTATGCTGGGCAGCACTACGTCTGGCTGCTCTACAGCGGCCGCACACCGGTGGATGTGGTCAAGGAGCAGAACAAGGACATCTACTACATCTACGTGGAGCAGTTCGACTGGAACGGCAATCCGGTCCGCCGCTACCGCCTCGACAACTGGGGCTTCATCTCCGTGGACGAGGGCAGCGGCACGCTCTATTTTCTCTCTAACGTGAGCGAATACCCCTTCTTCAAATACAGCTTGAGGTAAATACCTCCGGCCAGCCGTGCCCACTTTCGGAAGGTGGCCAGAAATTGCCCGCCTTCGGAAGGTGAGAAGTGAGTTGTAAGTCGTTCACTCCTTCCGAAGGAGTGGGAGAATGTGCAGTTGCGCGAAGTAACGGTAAGTGCTGGAGCAGGGTCGAATCGTATGCGCTCGAGGATCAATTACTTATAGTTGAACGTGTGCTTTTGGTAGGTGCGGATATGGCCGAAAAGCACTCGTTGTGTTTCTATGTATCAGTATTCCAATCCGTTGTAAAAGTAGGCCGTCTCTCTGCTTACCGTTGCTCAGTCCATGCTGCTGCCCACCTTCGGAAGGTGATGCGGAAACGGCCGGAAATTGCCCACCTTCGGAAGGTGGAAAGAGCTTCCGTCCGATGTGAACTGCGCTATAGTGCTTCTGAGGCGTATGTATGGAAATCCCACCTTCGAAAGGTGATGCAGGAAGGCCGGAAAAATACTCACCTTCGGAAGGTGGGAGGAGGACGGTGAGGTAGAGCAGGGCAGGTCTGTGGAGTGGGTCAATAGAGGCGGGTGAGGCATGAGCCGCGGAAGTAGTGGGCGAGGATGCGGTCAAATGTGCAGCCGCGGGCGCTCATGGCGGCGGCTCCGATCTGGCACAGGCCTACGCCGTGTCCCCAGCCGGCACCGTGGAGGATGAATCCGGCCGGAATGGCCGGAGTGTTTATGCCGGGCTGAATGTCCTGGCCGTCAGAAGCAGGCTCGGCATAGACGGTATCCACGACAAAGGCCGAGCTGTACAGGTGCGACTCGGACAGCCAGCGGCGTATCTCGAGTTCCTTGCCGACGGTGACTGTCCGCAGCGTACCCCGGATGAGCAGCTCGATGATGCGTCCGGATGCCCCTCGGCGCAGCGGCCTGAGTTCCAGCACTGAACCGAAGTCAATGCCGGATCGGCGGCGGAGCAGGTCGCTCAGCTCCTCCTGCGTGTATTCGACCCGCCAGCGGTAGAAATCGGCGGTCTCCTGGTCGTAGGAGTTCAGGACGGTGGAGAGCAGGGCTGGGTCGGAGGTGTTGCAGAAGGCCTCGGGCGAGGACAATATCCACTCGCGGGCATTCTGTTCGTCGGAGAGGTCCGGGATAGTGCCGACAGCGTCTGGCGTGTTGC
>JADIMQ010000085.1 GCA_017694655.1 Candidatus Cryptobacteroides merdigallinarum | reverse complement strand
TCTCTCGACTGCGCCTGCGGCTGCATCCGGGATGGCAAAGACGGGCATTTCCCCGCCAGTGGCGGAAGCGGCGCTAAACAATCAGGATCCTGAGCAGATGGAGTCTTTCTGAATTTGAGGAAAGCCCTCCGTCCAGGATGCTGCAATTTTCCAGGAAAAGATGATACTTGGATAAGATATGCTGGTTTACGACAGATTCTGGCGTATTTCTGAATACCTGGGAAATCTGTCTCTTGGAAGCTGCCGGATTGTACCCGCAGTTCTGCATGGAATTCCTGCAGACAAAGACCTGGCGGTCGGTGGCCTCTATCCGTTCAGACGTGCCGTTAAGGGCATTGAAAGCTATGAAGCCCCTGAAATCATGGATGTCTGCAGTACGTCCGGTGTGGCCCGTGTCCCGGCAGACATGACAGTCCGCCTGACAGCCGGTCCCGTCTTCCGCGGTCATCATTGCCGCAGTCCAGGCAAGCCCGAGCGCCAGAGCAGCGATTATGGTACTTATCAGCTTCCTCATGATTTGCTTCCGGTGCGCAAAGATAGCAAATTTTTGCCGATAAACTCATTTATGCTCTTTTTCAGTTCATCGGAATCCTCCGTGTCCAGGATCTCAATCTGGTCGGCCAGCCCGAGATAGAACCGCCTCACTGCACCGAGTCCGTGCAGATACGTATCCAGAATCCATCTCTCCTTACTTATCTGGTAGAGTTCGCTCTCCGGGAGATTTTTAGCGTTGGAATACTCCTCCCGGAGATTATTCAGGGCGGAGATGCTCATCTTCAGCCTAATATGGTAATTGACGTCAGGGTTTACCCAGCGGAAGACATCCGCTTCTCCCTTGACATAGGCGTGGCTGTAGGTGGAATCCTCCACTACGATATCCTCGATTCTTGACAGCCTGAACTCCCTGCATTCCTTCTTCCCTATGTCGTAGGCCCACAGGTTCTCGTTGTTGTAGACAAGATTGATCGGTACAACAAAGCGATCCTGGACGATATTGCTGTTGCTGCTGGCGTAGTTCTTCAACGTAACCTTCCGTTTCCGGTCGATGGCCTCGGTGAGGATCAGTATGAACTGCTCCACCTTTCCGACACTGCGCAGCTTCATAAGACGCTGTTCCTGGTCATGCCTTGTCATAGGCCTGGTCTCCTCTCCCTCCCTGACATAAACGCATCCTTCCTGCCAGGTGTTGTCTGTGTACAGCTTCGCGATTTCATATTCGGATGGTTTCACCGTTATTCTGATCGCGTCCATGTCTTCGGTAGGGGAGATGGAAACGCATCCCCTGACAGTCGGCTTGAAGTAGAGTTCAAGCTCGCTGTTCAGGAACCTGCAGTACGAGTCAAGATTCTCCGGCATAGGCACATTGTGACCCAGCAGCCTGCTCCTCTGGTTGTTTACCGTGCTGAAATTTGACCGGAACCAGGCCAAGTCTGCATTCAGTCCGTAGGACTCGCTGACGAGAGGGTCACCACTGTCATTGACACCGACATATACAGTTCCCCCGTCCTTGTTCATGAATCCGCAGACGGCCTCGAGCACCTGCCCGCGTCCCTGCTTGAAGAGATCCGGCTTGCCGTCCTTGTTGTAGAACACGTAGGAGGACTTGAATTCGACACTCTCAAGCTCTCCCTTCCCATATTTTCCACCGCCCTTGCGTATGTCTCCCTTGAAGTGGTCTCCAACTCCCAGCTGTTCGCAAATCTTCCTGCGCAGGCTCTCCTGGGATGCATTCAGGTCATCCCTGTTGATGCCGGACAGGGTATGGGCCATGAACAGCCTTGCTATCTCCTGGTCTGCTCCGCTGTCCATTCCCTGAATAAGGGAAGCCGCCTTGCAGATATCCTTTGTTTCCCCGAGTGAGGCCAGTATTCCTGCAATTCTTTTCTCGCGCCCGGTCAGGGCCGGATTGTCCGGAATAGGCGGCACTTTGATTCCTTCCGCTGCCCGGAGGCACCGGTTCAGGTATTCTGCGCGGCAAAACGACTGGTCTCTCCTGTTTTCATTCCCGATAATGTTGAAGATGAAGGCCGAACAGAGCATGTTACGGTATTTGACGACAGAACGCTTTTCCTTTGTATGCGCAAGAATCACCGCAAGTTGCCGTAATATCTCCTTGTAGCTTCCGGTCTCCCGGCCTTCTTCCTTTTTCTTGTCCAGGCGGAGCAGGGCAGTCTGCCTGTTCATTACGAAGTCAAACAGAACCCCTTCTGCCTCAAATTTTCCGGGAATTTCAGAATAATCGAAAGCCGGCCGGGCCATATTGATGAATGGAGTGCCAGTCGTTCTGATTACATTCTGGGTGTACACCGTCACGACCTGGCCTTTCTGCAACGTGTGGTCGTCGACCATCAGACCGCCGTAGCCTTTGTCCGAGAGCAGGATCACCCTGTCCTTATCCTCTGTCCTGCCCTTGAAAAACCTGATGACCTTGGCCTGATAAACTCTCCTGTCGGCACAATCCCTGTTTGCCCGGGCCTTTGCATATTTCACATAGGATTCCTTGATGGAGAATAGGGGAGGAGCAGCTGCATCAACCAGATCTGCATCTTCCACGTAGTCTTCATCGAATATGTAATCTGTCAGGTCCTCGGTACGCAGCCCCTTTACCAGTTCCTCTGACTTAATCAGGCACTGCTCCTGGCATTCTACCCCGAGCGGCGTACACTCAAGAACCGGATTGTCATTTTCATCCCTTGTACTGACCAGTTTCACAGTGTACTTCTTTCCCTGCTCGAGCTCGTCAGCCTTTCCAGACTGTCTGGTCCTGGCACTTTTTTCCTGGGAAAGCAGGAAAACTCTCGCAAAATTCCCGAGCGGTTCCACCTCGTCTATTTCAGACGCCTTGATCTTCTCGTCCCTGGCATTTCTGGTGCAGACCTCGAGATGTCCGTCGCAACCGGAGAATGACTTGATACGGGATTCCCACGAGGGTGCAGACGACAGGGAGACCAGCCCATCCTTTATTGTGACAGAGCCCGCTTGGTCATACACGAACTGTGGAAGCTTGTCCTCCATGTCAAAACAGGAGTGCCCGGAAAGGTTATATGCTATTATGTCTATGTTGTTCGGGATTTCCAGATGAGACAATGTGAACCCGGGGTTTCTCATTGAATATGAACAGACTTTGGCTGCCACATCAAACAGGTTGTGGTTGCCGGACTGCAGGTAGGAGAGGTATTCCAGAAGGAGCATTGTCTTGTTCCTGATCTCCGTCCTTGACCTTATTTTACAGAGCAGGATTATGACGAAGGCGGCCAGCATAGTAGCCTTGGTAAGACGCTGCTTTTCAATCTCACTCATATCCAACCCTTTAAGTCCGATTTCGCTGCATTCTGCAGATTCGTTCTCAACTATTTTCCCGAGATCGTTTGCCAACTGGAAATCTGTAACCTGACTGGAACTCTTCAGTTTTTTTATTGCAGTAATGAATGACTTGAATGTATCGCAGCCGGTATCACCGTATAATTTCTCAAGTTCCGTGAATGTCATCGTAGTATATCTGTTTTATGCAAAGTTACAACAATTTAAAGGTTTACCTATGCCGGCCTGATTTATTTTATCAAAGAAATTTAAATAGGACGACCAGATTTGTCCATCTGAAATGAGTGTGATATGAGCCCTGAAATTCCACTCCGAATTTGTCATACAATTTATATTATGTTAAGTAACGCGTGAAAAAAAAGGGCGGGAGAAAATGAAGCCTCCCGCCCCCGTTCTTTTGCACCGGAACTACCGTCCCCACTGGAGCTTCCATCCAGGAAGCTCCATCTTCCTGGCAAGGAGTTCCTTGGACAGGACAGGGTTCGAATATATCGTGAGAAAAATATTCCGCAGTTCCTCGCGGCAGAGAGATTTCTCAACTGTGTCGAGCTGGTGCTCCATATAGTCCACAAATTCCTGGGCCTCTTCCGGAGAATAACGGTCGCTGTACCTGAACGACATGTTCAGAAGGTCGTACGCGATATAGTTCGTCTTCCAGAGCTTGTAGCCGTCTATCACCCGTAGATCCACCGCGTGGCGTATCCACTGGTAACGGTCGTTCTTGTCGCACTCGGATGCAGCCTCTATCTCCTCTGAAGACAGAGGGGTACCTATGTTAAGGTGGATGTTCCCCTTCTGCTGCTTGATACCGGTCAGGATACTGTTCAGGTCCTCACCCGGGGCCTTTACATATTTCCTGCTCCTCGAAATGAGCAGTTCCCGGGCCTTGAGCACGTCGCAAGGCTCGTATTCGTAGGATATGCTCAAAGGTATGATGTTAAGCTCCTCGAAATTGCGCCTGAAGTCGGATGTCCCGCTCATGTCGAGCATCTTCAGCAGGCCCTGCTCGGTGATATCCTCCCCGTCCTTTGTCCTGCCCTGCCTCTGCGCGAGCCATATCGAGCTTTTCTGCCCGGTGATATTTAGCCGGATGTACTTCGAAAGGAGCTGGGACGAGAGATACAGTTCCCTCGCGGAAATGCCCCTGACTACCTTTATCATCCTGTTGGACCGTATGAGGTATTCTATAAACTTGTTCGTTATAAGATTGTCTCCCACAGCTATTTCCGTGAGCGGAATGCCGTTCCTGAACAGGACCAGCTGTGTTATTGCCGGGTCCAGGATAATGTCCCTGTGGTTTGACAGGGCGAGGAATTTCCTTTCCCTGTCTATATTGGCTATGCCGTCGTATGAGAAATTGTGCGCGGTGTGTTCAATCACCCAGTCTATGACCTTGGACATTACCATGACCTGGAAGTCGTCGATGCTCTTCACCTGTTTCAGCAGGTTCTGGAGGTAATCCGGGGACTTGTCCGGATAGAAATATTGCGAGACTTCCTGCAGCACCGGATTCTCCGCCACAATGCCCAAAGCCCTGACGGCTTCTTCATCGGTATAGGGACTGATGCTCTCGAATTCTGATAAATCAATCATAATGAATTAATTATGTCGTTCAGACCAAAATCTTGTTTATTTATGTGCGCAATTCTGCAATCGTGCTTCACAAAGATAGCACTTCCTGCCGAATAACCTCCTATTTAATTCCAAAAGTATCGGACCGGAACAGGATGGAACTGTCTCCGTAGCTGAGGAAGCGGAATCCCCTCTCCAGCGCGAAGCTGTAAATCCGCCTCCAGTCCCCGCCCACGAAGGCGGATATAAGCAGTAGCAGGGTGCTCTGGGGCTGATGGAAGTTTGTTACCAGGATGTCGGTGATGCGAAACCTGAAGCCCGGGACAATGATGATGCGGGTGCCTGTACTGAACTCCTCCAGCCCGTTGTCGTCAAGGTAGGCTGCCAGGGCCGACAAGGCTTCCCCCGTGGAATAGGAGTACTCCCTTTCGTAAGGGTCCCACTGCCCTATATCCGATGGCCGGCCATTCTCTATGCACGAGACTCCGGCGTAGTAAAGGGACTCGAGGGTCCTTACGGATGTCGTGCCCACGGCGACGACTTTCTTCCCGGGATCCATGAGCTTCCTGATGAGCTCCTTCCTTATAATGAATGGCTCCCTGTGCATGCGGTGGCCAGATATGAGGTCCGATTTCACCGGCAGGAACGTCCCCGCACCTACGTGCAGGCATACGGTTTCCATGTCGACGCCCTTTTTCCTGATTGCGTCCAGCTCTGCCTCGGCGAAATGAAGTCCGGCCGTAGGAGCGGCGACCGAGCCCCTGTAACGGGCATAGAGGGTCTGGTATCTTTCGGTATCGACAGCCTCGGACTCCCTGTTGAGATAGGGAGGTATCGGGACCGTACCACATATTTCCAGGACCCTCGAGAAAGGATGTCCGCCGGACCAGGTGAATTCAACGACGGAAATCTCGTTGTCCCTCTCCACAAGCCCTGCCTGCAGGTCAAGTTCAGCTACAGACGGGTCAGCGCCCGGGTTGTACAGGGAAAGCATCCCGGATTTCCAGCGTTTCACGTTTCCGACAATACATTTCCATCGGCAGCTCCGCGTCCGGGCGAAAATCTGCGCGTATTCGGAAGGCTGTACCGGTTCCAGGCAGAAAATCTCGATGTGCGCCCCTGTAGGCCTCTGGAAATGCAGTCTCGCAGGGACAACCTTGGTGTCGTTGAATGCCATCACGGAACTGTCCGGGATAAAATCCGTTATTTCGCGGAAAGAGTGTTCCGTTATCATGCCTTCCTCGTATTTCAGCAGCCTGGAGGAATCCCTCTGCTGCAAGGGATATTTAGCGATCCTCTCCTCAGGGAGGTCGTAGTCATAGTCAGATATTCGTATTTCCGGTATCATCTCTTCTTCTCCGGGAGTTTCCTGGAAACACAGTTTCCGGAAACTGTCCTGAAATTAAAAAAAATTTATGGACCCTTTCCAGGGCAAATTAATCCGGCGGCGAAAATACACATTTCCCGTGAATTTCCGAAGAGTGTTACGTGAAATTGCATTTCCATGCAATAATTTACAAATGTAATTCAATTCTGGAAACAATCAATTCAATTTAATAAACTTAAGCAGCAAAATATTACGACAAGTTTTCATTGTTGTAAATTATTTATCGATGTACACCATAAAGAGAAAACCTATAATTTATATAATAAACAAATAACTTAAAATCAGTGTTTTAAACCTCATTATATAAACCTTTACATCATGTATATGCTGTAAATTCAGGTCATAACCGGGGCTACTCCTCGAAAATAGCAGATAAAATGAATAATATGTAACTATTAATCAATTACTTTACGAGTACCATAGAAAGTAATGCTCCAATAGTTTACCACCACTTCCCTATCGTCGTTGACATTTGTAAATAAAATATTGTTGACATCTGTTAACATTTTTCTTATTACATTTGTAAACCCAATGATTACAAAAATGAAAGAGCGACTGGAACAGTTTCTGGCGGCGGAAAACATCACCCAGGCGGCCTTCGCCGACAAAATCAATGTCACGAGGTCAAGCATCACCCATATATTGTCCGGAAGAAACAAGCCCGGCTACGACTTCTTTGCAGGTCTCATAAAGAACTACCCTTCCCTGAACATGGAATGGCTTCTGACCGGCAGAGGCAGGATGTACAAGAGCCCGGAAAACAGCGCCGGGACTGTACGTGCTCCATTGGATACGGTTTTCCCGTCCCCATACGCCGGAGGAACCCTCTTCGCGGAGGATGAACGGACAGAGCTGCGGGAGAGCGTCCCGGAGACGGAAAACAGGGTCCGGGAGCTGCCGGAGGACACCGGGGACTCCCCTGCGAAGCCGGACACCACTCCCACTGGCCCGGAAACTGCTCCACGCAGGAAGGCAGAGAAAATCATCATTTTCTACGACGACGGAACCTACGAGGAATTCCGGAAATAATGGCCGTCCGGACGGCAGGGCCGCGGCATTTCCCCGGAAATCCAGATAAAAACCGCGAGACCGCTATGGAAATCAGGATTTATATGTATGTTTGCAGGTGAATTCAAACCATCTGAAATGTACAGGCACTTTATCCGTCCAATACTCTTCAGTTTCAACCCTGAAACTGCCCACAACCTGACACTGTTCGCCCTGAAGATGCTCAGGTACATACCTTTTGCCAGGGCTCTCACAAAGATGATATACCGGAAGGACTCGCCGGAACTCGGCAGGGAGGTCTTCGGGCTCAAATTCAGGAACCCGGTAGGGCTTGCCGGAGGCCTGGACAAGAACGGGGAGTATTACAACGACCTGGCTGCCTTCGGATTCGGCTTCATCGAGATAGGCTCCCTCACCCCGGAGCCGCAGCCCGGCAATCCCAGGCCGAGGCTCTTCCGCGCCGTAAAGGACAGGGCAATAATCAACCGCATGGGCATCAACAACAAGGGCGTCAAGCATGCCGTCGGACAGCTGAGGAAATGGAGGCCGGAGGTGATAATTGCCGGGAACATATCCAAGAACACCAGCAGTATAAATGACGATGCAGCCAAGGACTACGAGTCGGCATTCGCCCTGCTCTATGACTTCGTGGACATGTTCGTCATCAACCTTTCCTGCCCGAATGTCAGCGGGCTTTCAGACCTTCAGGACGTCTCCTTCCTTTCCGACATCGTGGATAAGCTGCTGAACCTCAGGATGTATTTCGACGAATACCGGCCTATACTTATTAAGGTCTCTCCTGACATCTCCCACCAGCAGCTGGACGAGATCATAGACTACTCCCTGATGTCGGGAGTCGACGGGATTGTGGCCGGGAACACCACAAGGACGCGCGACGGGCTGACCCTGCCGCAGGAGAAGATTGACGAGATAGGCAACGGAGGTATGTCCGGGGCGCCCCTCTTCCCGAAGAGCCTCGCTCTGGTAAAGTATATCAGCGAGAAATCCAGGGGCAAGCTGCCTATAATAGGAGTCGGAGGGATAATGTCCGGGGAGCAGGCCCTGCAGATGCTCCAGGCCGGGGCCTCCCTTGTGGAGATATACAGCGGTTTCATATACGAGGGGCCGTCCCTCGTGAAGGAAATAAACCGGACCATACTCAAATCAATGCACCAGGAGGAAAACTGAATGACAAGCACCGTACTTGCAGGAATATGCACCATTGGGGACGAAATCCTCATAGGACAGGTAGTCGACACCAATTCCGCCATGATAGCCAGGGCCCTGGGACAGGCCGGGGCCAGGGTTACGGAAATGGTTTCTGTCGGGGATTCCCGGGAAAGCATCTTGGCAGCCGTTGAAGCTGCCCTTGAAAGGAACGACATAGTAATAGTTACCGGAGGCCTCGGCCCGACAAAGGACGACGTCACCAGGAAGGTCATCTACGACCTGTCCGGCAGCACAGGCTACGTGACGGACGGAAGGCAGCTTGAGATAATACACAGGATACTCTCATCGAGGGGGCTCGATACGCTCGGGATAAACCTGCAGCAGGCATCAGTGCCAGACAGATGTGAGGTAATCCCGAACAGGCTCGGGACCGCGCCGGTCATGGTGGTGAGGTTCCCTGAGGGGAAATACGGGCACCGGGCCACCCTTTATTCCCTTCCCGGGGTGCCGTACGAGGCAGCCGGCGCCATGGAGGACATTGTCGCCGACATAAGGAAGTCCTACAGCCTTGCCTCTATATACCACAAGACGATAATGACTTACGGCATCGCGGAATCCGCCCTGGCCCGCGAAATATCTTCATGGGAGGAGGCTCTGCCCCCGTACGTCAGCCTCGCCTATCTCCCGGACCCTCTGAAAGGCGTCGCATTGAGGATGTCCGTATACGGGAACCCTGACGACGGGTCGGATGCCGCCCAGGTCCTGGCGGAGCAGACGGCCAGGCTGCGCGGAATTCTCGGGGAAGCCATTTATGCTGAAGAGGAAAAGACCCTGCAGGAAGTCATCGGGGATATGCTGAAAAGCTCCGGGAAGACCGTCAGTACCGCGGAATCCTGTACTGGAGGGCTTGTCGCCTCCCTGCTGACTTCGGTTCCTGGGGCTTCCGGCTATTATCTCGGCTCCGTGGTATCTTATGCCAACAGCGTGAAGGAAAATGTCCTCGGGGTGCCCTCCAGCATTATCGGGGAGTACGGGGCAGTGAGCAAGGAATGTGTGGCGGCCATGGCGGAAGGCGTACGGCGCCTGACCGGGAGCGACTATTCCGTTGCGACATCCGGTATTGCGGGTCCGGGAGGAGGCTCCGCCCAGAAGCCGGTCGGCCTGGTATGGGTCGGCGTAAGCTCCGATGCCGGTACGAGGACTATGAAATTCTCCTTCAGGAATGACCGGCAGCGGAATATAGAGAGGTTCGCCGCCTCTGCCCTGAATGCCCTTCGCTGCACTATAGCCGGGGCCTGAATCCTATCCTCCATTATGACGCCACGGCTGGGTCAGCCCAGCAGCCGCAGGAAATTGCCTCCGGCTATCTTTTCTATGTCCGATTCTGCATAGCCGCGGTGCCGGAGTTCTTCGAGAATCAGGCTGAACTTCGAGACATCCTCCATACCTTCAGGGGTGACTGCGATGCCGTCGAAATCGGAGCCGAGGCCGACATGGTCCGGCCCTGCAATGGATACGACATGGTCTATATGGTCTGCTATAAGCCGGTAGGACGGCCTTTCCAGGGCGGCAAGCTCGTCTTCCACCGCATACCAGGCAGCACGCCTGGCCGGGTCGGACGGATCCCTGATGAACTCCGCTTCAATCTTTTCCCCGCGCTCCTCTATCCCTGACGCCTTGAGCACGTCCGCGAAGCCTGAATCGAGGAAGACCGGGTAGAAATTTATCTGTACTACCCCTCCTTTGGCGGCAAGTGCACGTATCATCTCGTCAGTAAGGTTCCGCCTGTGTCCGGCCAGGGCCCTGCAGCATGAATGCGTTGCCACGACAGGGGCTTGCGACGTTTCCAGTACATCATAGAAGGCCTCGTCCGAGATATGGGAGACATCCACGAGCATGCCGAGACGGTTCATTTCGGCCACTACTTCCCTGCCGAAAGGACTCAAGCCTCCCCAGCGCTTCACTGCAGGGGCACAGGAGTCGCAGATGTCGTTGTGCCCGGAATGTGACAGGGTCATGTACCTGACTCCCAGCCTGTAGTATAACCTTAACATGGACAGGGAGTGGTTTATTGCGGAGCCGTTCTCTATGCCGAGGAATATGGAAATCTTTCCCTGTGCCTGGGCTTCAAGGGCTTCCGCAGTGTTCCGTGTCAGGACCGCCTTGTCCTGGTTGGCGTCAAGGGCGTCATATACATCCGCCAGGAGACGGACTGTATATGAGGCGGCTTCGTCTGGTCCGAGCGAGGAAGGTACATACAGGGCGAAGAAAGCCCCGTCCACTCCCCCGGCCTTCATCTTGGGCAAATCCACCTGTCCGTGCCTGTTCCAGACCCCGATATTCCGGAGGCGGTGTATCTGCGAAGGGGTGTCGCAGTGCGAATCGAGTACGAACATGGCCTACATCCTCTGGCGCACGGCCTCGTAAAGGACAATGGAGGTGGCGACCGACACGTTCAGGGAGGAAATCTCCCCGGCCATCGGTATGGCAACCTTGTCGTCGGAAAGTTCCAGCATCCCGTGGGATATGCCCTTGCCTTCCGAGCCCATGACAAAGGCGCACGGGCCTTTCAGGTCCGCCCCGTATATCAGGGACTGGGCCTTCTCCGTGACTGATATTATCCTGAACCCGGACTGTTTCAGGTAGTAGGCCGCAAGCTTCAGGTTCGGGACCTTCGATACGGATATCCTCATCAGGGCCCCTGCGGAGGCCTTTATTGCATCCGCATTGATTGCCGCGCCTCCCTTGGCAGGTATTATGATGCCGCTTCCTCCGGCGCATTCCAGGGTCCTGGCAATGGCCCCGAGGTTACGCACGTCGCTCACTCCGTCGAGGATAACAATCACCGGATCCGGCCTTGTCGCCAGAGCTGTGTCTATGAGTGTCTCGTAAGGGATGTAGTCTATGCTGGAAATGAAGGCGACAACCCCCTGGTGCGCCCCGCGGACCATCCTGTTCAGCCTCTCTACAGGGACGAACTGGAACGGTATCCCGTTCTGCTGCAGCAGGTCCATGAGCTCCCTGAAGACAGGTGAGTCTATGCTCTGCTTCAACATTACCTTATCGAATTTCTTCCCGGCTTTCACGGCCTCCATGACCGGATGTATCCCGAACATGTATTGCATCTTCTGCTCTTCCATCATTCATCTATGGTTTCTATGAGTTTTTCCCATTCGGCGGTCTTGGTGTCCACCTCTCTCTTCAGCTCAAGATACTCTCTCGTGAGCTCCATTATATCGTCCGAAGGCCCCGGGGCGGCCAGCACGGCCTCTATGCCTTTCATCCTGGTCTCCAGGTCCCCGATCCCCTTTTCCAGGAAAGCTATCCTGTTCCTGACCTTCTTTTCCTCCCTGGAAATGAACTTCCTCTGCTCATATTCCTGCTTCTGGGCCGGGACCGGAGTGTCCTGTGCCTGTGCGGAGGACGGCTTCTGTCCTGTCTGGGCCGCCCGTGCAGGCTGCGCCTTGCGCTCGAGCTCGTTAAGGGTCTCGATCTTCAGCTTCCGCAGGAAGTCTTCCACTCCGCCGAGATGCTCGGTCACCCTGCCGTCCCTGAACTCGTAGAGCTTGTCCACCAGGCCGTCGAGGAAGTCCCTGTCATGGGACACGATTATAAGTGTCCCGTCATAGGCCTTCAGGGCCTGTTTCAGGATGTCCTTCGAACGTATGTCCATGTGGTTGGTAGGCTCGTCGAGGGCAAGCAGGTTGTAGGGTTTCAGCATCAGCTTGGCCATGGCCAGGCGGGCCCTTTCACCTCCGCTCAGCACGGCGACCTTCTTGTCTATGTCCTCCCCCTTGAACAGGAAGGCTGCAAGTATGTCCCTGAGCCGGGTCCGGATATCCCCTACGGCTATCTTGTCCAGGGTCCCGAAGACGGTGTCCTCCTTGTCCAGGATGTCCTCCTGGTTCTGGGCATAGTAGCCTATGTTCACGTTGTACCCGACCCTGGCTTCGCCGGCGAGTGGAGAGAGTTCCCCTGTTATCGCCCTCATCAGGGTTGTCTTCCCTTCCCCGTTCCGGCCTACGAGGGCCACCTTCTCTCCCCTGCGCACCTCTATTTCAGCTCCGGAGAATATGGTCTTGAAGCCCTTGCCGTCCTCCCGCGGATATCCGAGGGACAGGCCTTCCGCCTTGAACACCACGTCCCCGGAGCGGGGTGCAGGAGGGAACTTCACGGAGAGGGCGGAATTGTCCTCCAGGTCCACGTCTATCCTCTCGAGCTTGTCGAGCTGCTTTATGCGGGACTGCACCTGGTTGGACTTGGTCGGCTTGTAGCGGAACCTTTCAATGAACTCCTCGGTCTTCTCTATCATCCTCTGCTGGTTCTCATAGGCCGCCTTCTGCTGTGCAATCCTCTCCTTCCGGAGCAGGAGGTACTGGCTGTAGGGCACCTTGTAGTCGTGTATGTGCCCGAGCATTATCTCTACCGTACGGTTGGTGATGTTGTCGAGGAATTTCCTGTCGTGGGAAATGAGCACGAGGGAGCCGCGGTAGTTCTTCAGATACTCCTCCAGCCATTCTATGGACTCGATGTCGAGGTGGTTGGTGGGCTCGTCGAGAAGCAGCACATCCGGCTTGGCGAGCAGGATTTTCGCAAGCTCGATCCTCATGTTCCAGCCCTGGCTGAATGTTTCCGTGGGCCTGGAGAGCTCGTCCCGCCGGAATCCCAGCCCGAGCAATGTCCTTTCCGCCGCAACCTCCGGGGCCTCCGACCTGGTGTAGGACAGCCTGTCGTTGACGTCGTTCATCCTCTCTATGAGCCTGCGGTAGGAGTCCGAGTCGTAGTCGTCCCTCTCGGAAAGCTGCTCCACGATGGAATTCAGCTCCTCCTCCATGCCGAAGAGCTCCGAAAAGGCAGTCATGGTCTCGTCGATTACGCTCTTCCCCTTGTGGTGCTCCATTATCTGCGGAAGATAGCCGATACGCATGTCGGCCGGCATCTCTATCTTGCCCGATGTCGGCTTCTGGAGACCGCATATCAGCTTGAGTATGGTGGATTTTCCCGCCCCGTTCTTCCCTACAAGCCCTATCTTGTCGTTCGAACTTATATGGAAACTTATGTTGGAAAGCAGGGTAAATCCCCCGTATGCCACTGTCAGTGAATTGATTGAAATCATACGTCATCCATATTTTCGCCGATAATCCTGGCGAGTTTCTCCGGACATCTCACCGGATGCCGGGTCACGGAATCTATGAACCCGAGCACGACCTTCCCCGTACAGAGCAGGTCGCCCCGGCTGTTGTATATCTCGGAGAATACCTCGAGCTTGGCCATCGGGACCTTCTCTATCCGGGAAACTATCCTTATGATATCCCCCATCCTGGCCGGGGTCTTGTAATGCGCCTCCACAGAGACGACAGGGAGCATGAC
>JADIMQ010000084.1 GCA_017694655.1 Candidatus Cryptobacteroides merdigallinarum | reverse complement strand
GTCCCCGGCTTGTCGAAACCTTCCACAAGCATACCCTCCGGGTCGAAGTCCGTGAAACCCAGCGGGCCCACGATATCCGTCATCCCCCTTTCCTTCCCCCAAGCCGAAACAGCCTGCAGCATGGCGTCGAGCACGCCGATGTCCTCTATGAAATCTATCCATCCGAAACGCACCTGCTTCACATTCCAGGTCTCGTTGGCCTTGTGGTTTATTATGGCTGCCACCCTCCCTGCAAGCTTCCCGTCCCTGTATGCCAGGAAATATTCGGCCTCGCAGAAGTCGAAGGCCGGATTCTTCTCCCTGTCCAAGGTGGAGACATCGTCCGAAATCAGGTTGGGGACATAGCAAGGGTGGTTCCTGTACAGCTTATTGGCAAAAGTGATAAAAGCGCGCATCTCCTTGGAGGTGGACACTTTCCTTACGGTTATCGGCATAGGGTAAAAGGTTTGTTGGTTCCAATACACTGTGCGAAGATAGAATTTCGCGTCTTTTTTTCCAAAAAAATATGGGCCCCGCCTCCGGAAAGGCACCGGGAAACCCGGGACGAGCCTCGCCGGCACGGGCCGGATGGGAAGTCGTCAGCAGCAGTCGCGGGCCGGGCAATGGCTGCCTGGAGCTTCACACTCTATGGTGCAGTGCTCCACTCCGGCAGAACGGAACACTGCCCTCGCCTTGTCCTTGACCTCCTCCATCGACGAGATATCCTTCAGGACAAGATGCACCGTGGCCGCATTCTCCGTAGTGCTCATGGCCCAGACATGGATGTGGTGCCACCCCGTGACCCCGTCTATCTCCTTGAGCCCCTTCCCGATTGCATCCATATCCACCGCCTCCGGCACCGCGTCAAGGGAGAGGAAGAGACTCTCCTTCAGCATATTGAAGGTTGAGACAAGAATAATTGCCGCTATGACGAGGCTTATCGCAGGGTCTATCCAGAGGATGCCGGTGAAATATATCACTATGCCTGATACCACGACCCCTGCCGACACGAGGGTGTCCATGGCCATGTGCAGGAAAGCCCCCTTGACATTCAGGTCCTTGTCCTGGTCCCTCATCAGAAGCCATGCCGTAAACCCGTTTATGAGGATGCCTATGCCGGCCGTCCATGAAATCGCAGCCCCGGAGACTTCCTGCGGATGGTTCAGACGGGATATGCTCTCTATTATTATGGCGCCCACGGCCACAAGCAGGATAACGGCGTTCAGCAGTGAGGCGAGCACCGTGGACTTCTTGTACCCGTATGTGAACTTTTCCGTAGATTTCCTGGCAGCCATCCTTATGGCGAGCAGGGCGATGAGCAGGCTGAACACGTCGCTCAGGTTGTGCCCTGCATCCGAAAGCAGCCCTACCGAGCCGTAGACAAAGCCGACGCCGGCCTCTATAGCCACAAAAAGCAGATTGAGCGCTATGCACAGGATGAAGATCCCGTTTACAGACGTCGGGACATGATGGTGGTGATGATTGCCCCCATGGCCCTGGTGTACATGATGAATACTTTCCTTTTCCATTTCAGTTCCTCCGAAAGTTCCGGATTTCAGAGACTGTGCACCTGAATTATCCAGAATCCGACAGAGGACAAAAGTAAAAAGATAAATCAGCAAATTAGTTGTAAAAACAGTAAAAACAGATTCGCGTTTCTTTTGCAGGTAAAAGTTTTTTTATATTTTTGCAGTGTATTACATATATAGTACAGTAAAACAATAATACAATGATCAGGGCAGAAAATGTATATTTCCGTTACGGAAACGGAAAAACCGTACTGAGGGACATCAATGCCGAGTTCCGTAACGGACGCATATACGGGCTTCTGGGGATGAACGGGTCCGGCAAGACCACTCTTCTGAAACTTCTTGCAGGCCTGCTATTCCCAAGACAGGGACGGGTCACGATGGACGGGAATGATATTCCGGCAAGAGGCATCGGGACCCTCATGGAAATATTCCTCATGCAGTCAGGGTTCCGTTTCGGCAGGACAAGTCTGAAACAGTTTCTCAGACTGCACTCCGGCTTCTATCCGCACTTCAGCATGGACATACTCGAAGACTGCCTCCGGGAAACCGGGCTGGGAATGGACATTCCGGACCTGGACAGAATCTCACTCGGGGAGAAGCAAAAGGTCATGTCAGCCATAGCCATAGCTTCAGGCACAGGGTTTCTCCTCATGGACGAGCCTTCCGAAGGAATGGATATCCCTTCACGTAAAACTTTCAGGAAACTGCTTCTCAGACACCTGAAGGAAAAGCAGACAGCCGTGATATCAACCCACCACGTCGAAGAACTGTCAGACATCCTGTCCGACATCGTCATCCTCGGCAGCAACGGTGACATTGCGTTTGCCGGATCAGTGGAAGACATATCGGAGCGTTTTGCTTTCGGGACTTCCCGCAGCGCGGAGGGGGCCCTGTATTCGGAACCGTGCCCTGAGGGATACAGGATTATCAGGCGGAATGATTCCGGAGAATCCGGGGAAATGAATCTTGAAATGCTGTTCAATGCAGCCATAAAAGGAAAATTGCAATGAAAAGTTTCAGTTTCAGAAGAATGGCGATGTTCTGCCGGCTTCAGGCCGGAGAACTGTATTTCAGGCAGCCATGGAAAAGCGCAGCCGCCCTGGCGTTGATTGTCGTATTCGTCACGGCCCTGCCTCTGTTGTCCGGGAACGGCAGCATGGAAGAAATGATGGCTGAGTCCGAAGACCTGGTCAAAGTCCTGATCACCGGACAGATTGTCTTCCTGTACCTTGACCTTGTGTCGGAAAGACGGGCCATAGGCAGGATGATGATACCGGCGACATACCTGGAAAAATATGCTGCGCTTTATGCCGGGGCTGCTCTGGCAGGCATTATAATGACAGTTTTCGCCTCCGTGGTCGGCGGCGCGGTCTATCTTGCCGCAGGACATTTCCTTACCCCGGGACAGGATGGTGGAATGCAGTTCCTCTTTTTCCGGGACGGCGGCATGAGCATGAAAGATTTTCTTGTCCTTTTCCTTGTCTCGTCGGCCGTACCTTGGGCCATACCTTTTGTCCGCAGAAGAAAACGGTACAGGCCAGCCACGGTGCCGTGCACACTGGCAGCTTACTTTCTGACACTCTTTCTCCCAGGATTGCTTGCCTTCGCCGGCGTAATCCCGCCAAAAGCGGCGAAAGTACTGACGTCGGTCATTGTATCTGCTCTGACAGCAGTGAATCTGGTATGGGGATATGCCATGCTGAAGAAGTATGAATCAGACCAAAGATACGATGACTGATTTCAGGCAGGACAAGGCCATCTACCTGCAGATGGCCGACCGTATCTGTGACGGAATACTTTCCGGGGAATACCGTCCGGGAGACAGGATACCGAGTGTCCGGGAACTGGCCGTGTTTCTTGGGGTGAATGCCAACACCGTAGTCAAATCATACGAGCTTCTTTCCCGGCAGGGTATAATACAGACAAGGCGGGGCATGGGATACTATGTGACCGAAGACGCTATGGCAAAGATACTCGACGACCGTCGCACACGTTTCCTGGAAGAAACTTTGCCGGAAGTCTTCCGCCAGATGCAACTTCTTGGAATACCGGCAGAGACCCTGACGGAAAAAAGGGAAGAATGGCTGCGGAGTCTCAGAACGGACTGACATCCCTGGTCCGGAAAGATTCGCGGGCCTTCCGGACATACAGGCGGATGACATCCTCCGGCAGGCAGGAATGACGGAGATATGCCCGGGTATCGTCAGGGAATTTCGCGAGTGCTGTCGCGAGACACCATGCCACACCCATACGCACATAATATGGAGACGGACCTATGGCTATGCCTTTACCGGATGCCAGGACAGCAGCGGCACCCCCGAGGGCCTTCACCTCCGCCGGGCCGAGATAGTCCGATTCTATCCTGCCGAAATCCAGCTTGTCAAACTGGAAGAATATACGTGGAAGATACTCTCTATCAAGGAAATGACACATCGACATCACGGTCGCGAACCGGACCTCGAACTCCCTGCCGGACGCGAAATACCCGCACAGCATCTCCCAGGCCCCGGCCTCCTTCCTGAACCACCCGGCCCCGGAATCGAAAGTGTCACACACCGCCCAGTTGTCTATATAAGGGACATACCTCCTCAGCAGGTCCATCCTGTCTGACTTTTTCATAGCGTTTATCATCATCCCCCATACAGTCATCTCCTCATGGCTCAAGGCACCCTCGCAGCCCCTGCCGAGAGCTGCGGCCCTTTCCAGTCCGGAAACAATCTCCATGGCATCCTCCCTCGCCGCCAGTTCCCTGGCCAGCTTCCTCATATCCGGGATATGGAGCCCCCATATCTCCCGTCCCGGCAGGGGGTTGATTATCCTTATATACCCTTCCCGGTATTTTTCCTCATTCCTGAACCTTTCCGCTACAAGCGGTTCCATAAAACTTTCCAGCATATTTTATCGAATTTTCATACAAACTTCTACCGCAAAACCTTGCCTCCGACGACTGTGTCATAGCCAATATCAAGGCTGTCGGACGGTGCATTAAGGAAAGCCCCTGCAAACCGTCCTGTAAAATAGACATAAACGCCTTCCTTCCCGGGAGGAGCCGGCCAGAAACGCACCGGGTCGCCAAAATCCAAGGGCCATGCGAACAACGGGGCCCCAGATCCGAAATCGATGCCGTATATATTGAATTTCAGACAATTGTTTATAATGAACGTAGTCGGGCGACAGCACCACATCGTATTTATGTCAAACGTGAGGTATGGGAGTTTACGTTCGATCATGGCACAGTAGATTCCGAAGTACCTTTCTTCCGCATCAGGTGAAAGCATCCTCCTGGTGTCATTCTCGGCCAATACCGCAATCTCCTCTACCGGAAGACCGGCACTGATGACGGACGGCGGAAGCGTAAAGGAAGCGTTGCCCATATAGTCCCTGCCAAGCCCTGAGACCCTTTTCCTGTGGTCTGCAGTATGCACCATACTGATTTTCCGTCCCGTCCACCCCATCGGCTTTCCGAGCAGGGCAACCGTCATTGCGGACAGAACCGCATTCCGTCCCACTCTCCTGCCGCAGGCTTCTGCGACCCTATCCTGCACTGCCCTGATCTCCGCATCCGGGATAAAGACAGGTACGGACAGACGACGGTCCAAACCGGTTATCTTCTGCCACAGCATCGGAAACATGACGGACGGACCTATCCTGCAGGCCCCTTCCCTGCGGACAATCTCCTCGGCCCCTGCCGTATCCGCAGCCTTCAGGACCCTATAGGCGTCCGAGCCGGCGAGTATGCCCGGCAACACTCCGTCGTCATGGCAGGAGACTTCACCGGGCCTTTCTCCCCTTGTCAGCATGGCCCACTCTTCCATCATCCTGTAGAAGGAACTGCCGTCGGCGCAGAAGTGCGAGCACTTTACATTCAGCAGGGCCCCGTCCCTGAGAAGGGAAAGCCGGATGTTCAGCACCGGGGACTTCCCGGCCTGCATAGACCTGGCATCGCACGCGGCCATGAAACGTTTTCCCGGGAATTTCCGTCTGCTGATATCCCCGATGCTGACGTCGCTGCAGGTCTGGCATTCAAAAAAGACGCCCGCACCGTTGCAGGCGATTCCTCCGTCATGTATCCTTCCGGCAAGCACGGGATACATGGAAAGCAGTTCGGACAAGGATTCCTGCATCCCGGTGACATCAGGGTGCTTTCCGTAGAGCCACGACTGGTTGATGACAAGAGGCTTGCAGGCCATATCCACGACTGAGCCGCGCCACTCTCCGGTCCGGCTCCCTTCTGCCGGCAATATTGCTTTCCTGTCCATAATTTCCTTTCAGTTTCGGTTTTCCGTATTTCCCGGTTCCAGGTCCGGCGGGAGTTGTCTTGCTTTGATTCCCCCGTCCTCCAAAAATAGGCATTTTTCAGAAACCATACTGAATTTTCCAGACAAAAACTCCGGCCGGCCGAAAATATGTTGTCAATACGGGTGAAGCGGCACTACCCGTCTGTCTCGGGTCTTTTACGGGCCTTTTACCGATAAGCGATTTTGATATTACCGATAATCTAAGTATTTTTGTCAGATTCCGGAGTGTAATCAAAAAACGGAGGCGCGTGTCAAAATGCAGGTTTTGCTACACAACCGTTAAGGCACACCGTCTCCAGGGGTATATTCCGGTTTCCAGTCTATAATATAAAACACAGCAACCTTGACAGAAAAATGAGACGACAGACAACAATCCTTGCGGCCGCCTTCCTTACCATGGTTTCCTGCATACAGGCCAATGCCCAGGCATCCCGGATTGAGACCTTCCTGGCAGACTCCATCGACCATACTGAAGAACTTCTGGAACAGCTCGAAAACCTGCCCAACATCGAGGTCGGGAAAGGAATCACCTTCCGTCCCAAGAACAACTCCTACGAAATGACCATCCGCTTCAGGATGCAGAACATGGTCGGGATGCACTTCAACGACCGCTTCGGGTTAACCGAGACAGAGGCACAGATAAAGCGGCTGAGGCTGCGCTTCGACGGATATATCTTCTCCCCCAAGTTCATATATTCCATCCAGCTGGGATTCACCGGGTATGACGCCGAGCACAGGCCAGGAGACAAGGTGAACATAGTGCGCGACGCCATCGTCTACTACCGCCCTACCCCAGACTGGAACCTCGGCTTCGGACAGACCAAGCTCAAGGCCAACAGGGCCAGGATCAATTCCTCGAGCGCACTGCAGTTCGTGGACAGGAGCATCGTCAACAGCGAATTCGGAGGTGACAGGGACTTCGGCTTCTTCGGGGAATACCATTACGGGAGCTACGACGGGTTCGCCCTGGCGGCACTCGCGTCCGTGACCCTGGGAGAAGGCAGGAACTGGAACAGTACCGCCACGGACGGGTTCGACTATACCGGGAGGCTCGAGCTCTTCCCGTTCGGGCGCTTCCATTCCAAGGGTGAATACACCGAGGGGGACACATATTACGAGGAAAGCGTGAGGCTCATGGTGGCAGGAGGATATTCGTTCAACCACAACGCAATCCTGAGCCAGGGGTTCAAGGGAGACCTTCTTCCTGACGGAAGCTCCAGGGACCTCGGCTCCTACTATGCCGACATCGTACTGAAATACAGGGGCTTCGCCTTCAATGCCGACTACATGGGCAGGCATCTTTTCGGAAGCGAGAGCCCCCTTTTCCCCGGCAGCGGGACATTCATCTACACCGGCTCCGGGGTGAACGCCCAGTTCAGCTACCTTTTCGACGGGAAATGGGAGATAGCCGCAAGGAACTCCACCATGTTCCCGGACAGCAGGATACACAGCCACCTCGGCTACAGCCTCTGGAACCAGACCACCTTCGGTGTGACGAGATACATCATCGGGCATAGCCTGAAAGTCCAGCTCGACGTCTCCTACAATCATCTGGACCGCCTTGTCCCGAGCCCGGTGGACGACCGCTGGAGCCTCCGGTTCCAGGTGGAGCTGGGGCTGTAGCATGCCTGTATAGTCCTCTCCTCACATTCAATCCGTCAGTAATTCATCCAGAAGCTTCCTTACATCAGGAGTGGACGGACGAGGAGCATCTACCGTGACTATGCGGCCCTGCGCATCGAAGAGAAGAAAACGCGGAATGCTGCGAATATTATAGGAATTGGCGACTTGTTTCTGTCCCTTTTCTGTCACTATGAACTGCTTCCATTCCGGCTTCTCTTCATCGAGCTTCCCCAGCCAGTCGTTCCTGTCTTCATCAATGGAGATACTTATGCATTCTATGCCGGAGCCAGGCCCAAGGTCCTTGTATAATTTCGCCAGGTGGGGAATTTCAGCACAGCACGGACCGCACCAGGAGGCCCACATATCCACATACAGGGCCTTGCCCTTGAAATCAGCCAGGGTGTAGATCCTGCCGTCTGCGTCTGTGAACTCTATCTCCGGTGCTTCAGCTCCTTTGACAAGCACTACCGCACTCCTGTACAATCCGTCCACCTGGTCGGTATAACCCTTTTCCTTGCACACACTCTTGTAATAAGAATATGCTGCCTCGAGGTTGTTATTCGCGGCAGCGCTGATGAAAGCAAGCATGAGTGAAGTCATCGCAAAATTGTTGCGCGCAGGATCCAAGGTTGTCCTCTCCCCTGCCTTCACCACCTTGAGAAGGTCCAGTCCGCTATATACGCTTGCCACCATGGAAGCCACGCCGTTGAAGAACTCCGCAAATTCCTCCTCCGTCATCGAGGAACATACGTCCCCGGCGATATAGGCCTCGAATTCCTTATCGGTGAAAGGATCCACACCGGCATTCATCGCCACGTACGGATAGTAGAAAAGGTAGGAGGATGTCTTTTTTCTGATCTCCCCGAGATAAAATTCCTTCATCCCCGGATTCCCTATCGAGTCAAGACGGGCGATGAATTCTCCGGCTTCCGCATCAATATATGACCTGTAAGCCTTGAAACCGGATACAGGGCCGCAATGCTGCAGGAAGATATAAGACATCCTGGGCAAGGTCCATAGCCCTTTCCCTGTCGGAGGTATAGCTTGCGATAAAATGTACTAAATTATTGAACTCAAGCCGATAGAACATTTCAAACGCCTTCCTGTCTCCATTCCGTATGTCTTCGGCGACGTCAACCATAAATCCGGGATAGATTCGGTAAAGTTAATAAAATGTTTTGAAAAACATTCCTGACATCGCCCGGGAGGGAGCTGTCAAATTTTTAAGTATCATGGGATATGCAAGGATTTTCTTGAACATTCCTGAAGGCTGAAGGGGAAAAAAGTACAAGAAAGGGAGAGAATTTTCCAATATTAAATAGAGGTATTGGCACAGATTTTTCATATTTTGCCGCCGATTCTAAAAATACAACAGACAATGCCAGGATTGACGGGACATATTTCGCAAGTTATAGGACCGGTCGTCGACGTGCATT
>JADIMQ010000007.1 GCA_017694655.1 Candidatus Cryptobacteroides merdigallinarum | reverse complement strand
GCTCTTTTGCAATAACTGCGTCAGGCTTCGGATCCTCGTATCCTCATTTACCAAAGTAAACTCCGGTACTCGGCCCTCGACTTCCTTGTTCTTCCAGAAAAACTGCCGGCCGGGGCAAGAACCACGTCAGGCTCCGGAGCTACCGGGGGATACCGATACAGCCCGTGACGGCCGCTTCGGCCGCAACGAGAGGACCGGCAAGGATGGTCCGGGCCCCGTAGCCCTGACGGCCCTCGAAATTCCTGTTGGAAGTCGACACCGCGTACTTCCCCTCCGGAATCTTGTCCGCATTCATCGCCAGGCAGGCGGAACACCCGGGCTGACGGATCTCGAAACCCGCCTTGCGGAGCAGGTCCCCGATACCCTCTGCCTCTATCTTCGCCATCACCTCCACAGACCCCGGGACAAGCCATACAGTAACCCCGTCGGCCTTCCTGCGCCCCTTCAGGGCAGAAGCGAACGCGCGGAAATCCTCTATCCTCCCGTTTGTACAGGAGCCCACGAACACATAGTCTATCTTTTTCCCGGCCATAGGTTCGCCCTTATGGAACCCCATGTAAGCCAGGGCCTTGTCAAATGTAGCCTCATCACATCCCACGGCAGAGTCCGGCACGGTCCCGCCGGCAGGCACACCCATCCCCGGGTTTGTCCCGTAAGTCACCATCGGCCTTATGTCAGCGGCATCGAAGACATATTCCTTGTCGAAGACCGCGTCATCATCCGTCTTCAGGGCACTCCATCTCCCGATACATTCCTGCAGGGCCTCCCCGGCCGGAGCGAACCTGCGTCCCGAGATATATTCGAAAGTCTTCCTGTCGGGAGCCACCATGCCGCCCTTCGCGCCCATCTCGATGCTCATGTTGCAGACAGTCATCCGGCCTTCCATAGACATATCCCGGAAAACCTCCCCGGCATATTCGACGAAACACCCGGTACACCCGTCCGTCCCGAGCCTGGATATTATATAAAGTATCACATCCTTCGGGGTCACGTTCCCGGCCAGCTTCCCGTCCACGGTTATCCTCGCCTGCCTCGGCTTGGACTGCAGGAGGCACTGCGTGGCCATAACCATCTCTACTTCGCTCGTGCCTATGCCGAATGCTATGTTCCCGAATGCCCCGTGGGTGGCGGTATGGCTGTCACCGCAGACAACAGTCTGCCCGCAGAGCACAATCCCCTGCTCCGGACCGATGACATGGACAATCCCGTTGCCGGGATCCCCGAGAGGGAAATATACGATACCGTTCTCCGCCGTGTTCACCGCCAGCTGCTCCACAGCCTTGCGTGAGGCCTCGTCGGCGATGGGCTTGTCCTGGTCCACAGTCGGCACGTTATGGTCGCACGTGGCGAAAGTCCTTTCCGGGCGGAAGACTCCGAGCCCCCTGGCCTTCAATGCGCTGAAAGCCTGCGGGGAGGTAACCTCGTGAATCAGGTGGCGGTCTATGTACAGGACATCCGGACCGTCGGGAATGTGCTTGACCACGTGGTCTTCCCAGATTTTGTCAAAAAGTGTCTTTCCCATGATATATCAGATGATTTTCGATATGGCGTTCACATACGCCTCCACAGACGCGGTGACGATGTCGGTATTGGCCGAGAAACCGTAGTAGATATTGCCCTTGTTCTCCACCTGGATATGCACCTGGCCAACGTCGTCTGTCCCCTTCGTAATGGCCTGCACGAGGTACTCCTCCAGGTTTATCTTCCTGTGCACAAGGCTCTTCACGGCCTTGAACGCAGCGTCCACAGGCCCGTTCCCGCTCGAGGTAGCCACGCATTCCTCCCCGTCGATGACCAGCTTTACGGTAGCCATCGGGATGGCGTTCTTCCCGCACACCACCTGCAGGTATTTCAGGTGCATGCGCTGCTTGAGCTTGTCCTGGGTGACCCCGGCTATGATGTAGAGGTCGGAGTCGTTGATCTCTTTCTTGCAGTCGGCAAGCTTGAGGAACTTGTCGTATGCGGAATCCAGCTCTTCCTTGTTCATATAGATGCCGAGCCTGTGGAAATGGTGGCTCAAGGCCGCCCTGCCGCTCCTGGCCGTAAGCTCGATGGTGGAATCGTTGACCCCGACATCCACAGGGTCTATGATCTCGTAGCTCTCCCTGTTCTTCAGCACCCCGTCCTGGTGGATTCCGGAGGAGTGGGCGAAGGCATTCCTGCCGACAATGGCCTTGTTAGGCTGCACAGGCATGCGCATCAATGTCGACACGGCATGGGACACCTTGTAGAAATGCTTTGTAAGTATGTCTGTCTTCACCGGGATGTCCTTGCGGCACTTTATGGCCATCACCACCTCCTCCATAGCGGTGTTGCCGGCCCTTTCCCCGACGCCGTTGATGGTGACCTCCACCTGCCTGGCCCCGTTCATCACCCCTGCAAGGGTATTGGCGGTAGCCATGCCGAGGTCGTTGTGGCAATGGGTGGATATGATGGCCTTGTCTATGTTCGGGACATTGTCGAAAAGATACTTTATCTTCGCCCCGTATTCCCCAGGAAGGCAATATCCTGTCGTGTCGGGGATGTTGACGACTGTGGCGCCGGCCTTTATCACAGCCTCAACGACACGGGCAAGATATTCATTGTCAGTCCTTCCTGCATCTTCCGCATAGAACTCGACGTCTTCGACGTACTTCCTGGCATACTTCACCGCGGCAACTGCCCTGGCAAGGATTTCCTCCCGGTCGGAATTGAACTTGTACTTTATATGGTAGTCCGAAGTCCCGATGCCAGTATGTATCCTCTTCCTCCTGGCGAAGTGCAGGGCGTCGGCCGCCGCGTCAATGTCCTTCTCGACAGCCCTTGAGAGTGCGCAGATGGTGGACTCTGTCACGATCTTGGATATTTCCACGATGGACTTGAAGTCCCCCGGGCTCGAAATGGGGAAGCCGCACTCGATAATGTCGACTTTCATGGCCTCCAGCTGCTTGGCAAGCTCGATTTTCTCGATAGTGTTCAGCTGGCAGCCGGGGACCTGTTCGCCGTCCCTCAGCGTCGTGTCGAAGACATAAAGTTTCTGATCCATAATATATCAATTTAAGTTCGTAATTCCTTACTGTCCCGCGGCAGGGCCGCCTCCACGGGAAACAGGCCCGGCGGATCCATGGCGTCCTGTAACATAAAGGCCCCCGGAGTGAAACTCCGGAGGCCTGGACGTATATCGCAAAACGGCTTGTCCTGTACAATAAGATACTACGTCACCCCTGCAGAGTTTCAACCTGCGAAATTCTGTAGCAAGGATAGTCGGAGTATGGAAGCGTAGTTTCTCATGATGCCGTATGTCCGCGGAGCCTGACCCTGCAACCGGATTGCTACCGCGTTTTCAATGTTCATCCTTACAAAGTTAAAAAAATTTATTCACAAAAAACAGTTTTCCGGATTTTTATCCAGGGCAACCGCATCAAAAAGTATAAGGATATTTAAAGGAATGTAGTATTCCATCAGGATTACCGAGAGGAAGAGGGGAGCGTGTCACCAGAGAAGAAATGCAGGTGAAAAAACGAAAAAGAACCTCTCAACCGTCAGGAAACTTGCCCTGCAAATCCTCAAGGCTCACAACGACAAGAAGAGCATTCGAAAAAGAATCTTCAGTGCTGCCCTATCTCAGCATTATCTCTTCGATGTGTTGTTGAATGCTAAAATTTGATGCGGTTGCCCTGGACCTGAACTCCTGTACGGAAGGGGTGACATACTCGAATGAGACCGCCGTATTTTCCACATAATGGGAATATATGGCTACAAGAC
>JADIMQ010000006.1 GCA_017694655.1 Candidatus Cryptobacteroides merdigallinarum | reverse complement strand
GGCCGAGGATAAGCACAGGGTCAGCACGGAATATCCCGTATGCTATTATGGTGGATGACCCCACAAGGCTTATTATCCAGAAACCGGCCGGCAGGACCGATTCCTTTCTCCGGAAGGAGTATATCCACTGGTAGATGAAGCGGAAAGTGAAGATCACCTGTCCGGCCGAGCCGAATATAAGCAGGCCTGGAGGGACCTTGTCGTTGAATATGAACCTGTGGAGGAATTCCGTATTGTGCAGGAAGACCAGGGCGGTAGCCACGAGAGGTGTCAGGACCAGCAGCAGCTTCAGAGGCAGGATGAATTTCTGCCAGAGGCCTTTCCATTTCAGGTTCCGGAGATAGATGTAGTACGAGATGAACTGTCCGAACAATATGGCGAAATCGTCCCTCATCCACCCGTATATGAAGAAAAGGTAGGAGCCGGCCACGCTCAGGAGCCAGTATGAGGACGGGGAGACCACGGTCTTCGCCTTTTCCGACTTCACCCACTGGAGGATTGTCCTGGCAGAGAAGAATATCTGCGCAAGGAAGCCTATCCCGTATATGAGAACTGATCCCCTCATGCCGTCATTCATTCTCCAGGTCCGTAGCGGACACCTTATATGATATATAGCGCGTCCTCATCCACCGGTAAGCGAAACAGTCGGCGAAGGAAGACATCATCCTGTTCCATATAGTGAACTTCGACACCCCGGCTGTCCTCTGCCTGTGGTTTACAGGGACCTCCTTGTACCTTGCCCCTTCCTGGAGCAGGAGAAGCGCCGGGAAGAACCTGTGCATTCCCTTGAACATCGGGAAAGCCTTGGCCGCGGAGGAACGGAAGACCTTGAGGGGACAGCCGGTATCCGTGGCCCCGTCACCTGTCATCATGCGCCTGAAAGAATTCGCGAACCTGGACTGGAACCTCTTGAAAAAGGTGTCGTTGCGCTTAACCCTGACCCCGACGGCCATCTCGTAGTCCGCCATGTACGGCAGCAGCCTGTCGAAGTCCTCCGGCTCCGTCTGCAGGTCAGCATCTATATATCCGATATACCTGGAGCAGGCATAGTCGAAACCGGCTTTCAGTGCAGCGCTCAGGCCGCGGTTTTTCTCAAAGGAAATATAGAAGAACGCCCTGTTGCGGGAACATATTTCCTGAAGGCCTGCAAGGCTTCCGTCCGTGGAGCCGTCATCCACAAAAAGTACACAGGTCCTGCATGTACCCTTGAGCAGGTAGGAAGACAGGCTCCTCTCGAGCTCCGGGATATTGTCCACTTCGTTGTACAGAGGTACAATGACAGTGAATTCATAATCTGCCGTCTTGTTCATCGCATTCGCCGGTAAAAACAGATAATTGCACAAATATATCATTTTTTTCGGGAGGACCTCCCGCAGAGATAGTCCTCCATATTGGCAAGCACCTTGTCGCCCAGACGCACAAACGACTGGGAGGTGCGGCCGGACGATACTCCCATGCAGCGGACAGCAGGATGCGAGGCGATATCCGCCCCTCCGCAAGCCATTACGGTGTCGCAGAAGCACAGGTTGTCACCGTGGTCCAGCCACTTCAGGAAAGGCTTGCTGTCCCAGGCCGGGGATAGCCCCGTATTGAAAAGCAGCTTCCCGTTTCCGAGACGCCGGAACTCTTCCTCATGCATAAGCACCGTATTCTTGTTCAGGCAGCAGAAGACCACGTCACTGCCCTCGAGCAGCGCGTCCAGGGGCATGAAGCGGTATCCCTTCTCCCTGGCCCAGCCCTTTTCGCTCCTTGCGTAATACCCTACGCCAGCCCCGAAGAACGCCATGGCGTCAGCAATCATCCCTCCGGACTTACCGAGGCCGAGGAAACCGGTGCGGAGACCGGTGATCTCCATGGGGGCCCCGTACCAGGCCGGCTGGCCGAAACCGTGCAGGCAGCGGACAAGTTCGCTGACCACATACTCGACCACGCCTTCATCCCCGTAGTCCCGTATCCCGGTAACGGTGATTCCGCGCGAGTCGGCATACAGTATGTCCACGTTGGCGCTCTCCGGAGAATAGAGGGAGCAGCACATGCCTATGTATTCAATCCCGGGACACCTGGAAATGACGTCACTGGATATTTCAGAAGTATAGCTGAGGAGGACGGAATCGGCATCGCCAATCCTTGCGGCGATCTCGTCGGCGTCAGCCGGTATATCATCGTACATGACAAGTTCTGAAGTCATCGACCTCAATTTCTCCACAGCCTGCGGGAGAAGGCCCACCGGTTCTATGGCGACCGTTTTCCGAAATTTTTCCATCAGTGCGAAAGTATGCTAAAAACAGAAGCGCAAAATTAGCAAAAAAAGCTGATATTCCATACAATGACGGACATTCTCCGGCATCCTTCACCGCGAATGGCGGGGAGGCGGCACAGAAGCCCCGGGCGCAGGCAGAGGGGCAAAGCCGGACGGATTTCAGGACAACTTGGAGCGGTTGATAAAATAAATTTGAACAATTACAAATAACCATTATCTTTGCGCCCTGGATTTAATGAGACAATATATGGAGATAAACGAAAAATTCATCGACGGCGCATGGAGCCGGAAAATTGACGTTTCGGACTTTGTCTACAGGAACATCACTCCCTACACGGGGGATGCCTCCTTCCTCTGCGGACCTACCGAAAAGACCAGGAAGCTCTGGGCAGAATGCCTGGCAGCACTTGAAGAAGAAAGGAAAAACAACGGAGTACGCTCCATCGACGCGAAAACCATATCTACCATAACCTCCCACAAGGCGGGATATATCGACAAGGAAAACGAACTCATCGTGGGACTCCAGACAGACGAGCTCCTCAAGAGGGCCATCAAGCCTTTCGGGGGCTGGAGGGTAGTGGAGAGAGCCTGCAACCAGAACGGTGTGGAGCTCGACCCGAAGGTGAAGGAAATCTTCACCCACTACCGCAAGAGCCACAACGACGGTGTCTTCGATGTCTACACGGACGAGATCCTCAAGTTCAGGTCGCTCGGTTTCCTCACGGGGCTTCCCGACAACTATTCCCGCGGACGTATCATAGGTGACTACCGGAGGCTGGCCCTGTATGGCGCCGACAGGCTCATCGAGGCCAAGAAAGAGGACCTTCGCAACCTGACCGGCCCTATGACGGAAGACAGGATAAGGCTCAGGGAAGAAGTGGCCGAGCAGATCAAGGCCCTCGGGGAGATAAAGGTACTCGGGGAATACTACGGGCTCGACCTCGGCAGGCCGGCATACAACGCCCATGAGGCCGTACAGTGGGTATATATGGCCTACCTTGCGGCCGTGAAGGAGCAGGACGGGGCGGCGATGTCGCTCGGCAGCGTATCGTCCTTCCTCGACATCTATATGGAATACGACCTCAGCCACGGGGTCATCGACGAGTCCCATGCCCAGGAGCTCATCGACCAGCTCGTGCTGAAGCTGAGGATGGTGCGCCACCTCAGGATGCAGGCCTACAACGACATTTTCGCAGGTGACCCGACCTGGATCACGGAGTCCATAGGGGGACGCTTCAACGACGGGAAAGTCAAGGTTACAAAGACCTCCTTCCGTTTCCTCCAGACCCTGTACAACCTCGGGCCGGCACCGGAGCCAAACATGACGGTGCTCTGGAGCCCGGAGCTTCCTGAAGGATTCAAGGAGTTCTGCGCCAAGGTGTCGATTGATACCAGCTCTGTACAGTACGAGAACGACAACCTCATGAGGGAAACACGCAAGTGCGACGACTACGGTATAGCCTGCTGCGTCTCGTACCAGGCCGTGGGCAAGGCCATCCAGTTCTTCGGAGCCCGCGCCAACCTCGCCAAGGCCCTCCTCCTTGCCATCAACGGAGGCCGCTGCGAGAATACCGGCACCCTCATGGTAGAAGGCATAGAGCCGCTGAAGAGCGATGTACTGGACTACGAAGAGGTACTCGCCAACTACAAGAAGGTACTGCACGAGGTGGCAAGGGTGTACAACGAGGCGATGAACATCATCCACTACATGCACGACAAATACGACTACGAGAGGTCGCAGATGGCACTCATCGACACCAACCCGTCCATAAACCTCGCATACGGGGTGGCCGGCATGTCCATCGCGACAGACTCCCTCTCGGCGATAAAGTTCGCCAAGGTTACGGCCCACCGCAACGCCGACGGGCTCACCGACGGGTTCAGCATCGAAGGCGAATACCCTTGCTTCGGGAACGATGACGACAGGGTGGACAACATAGCCAAGGAGCTCATACACTACTTCAACGGGGAGCTCTGCAAGCTGCCTATCTACAAGAACGCCCAGCCGACCCTGTCCATCCTCACCATCACCTCCAACGTGATGTACGGGAAGAAGACGGGAGCCACACCGGACGGACGCGCCAAAGGGGTGGCCTTCGCCCCTGGAGCAAACCCGATGCACGGACGCGACAGCCACGGGGCCATCGCATCCCTGAGCTCCGTATCCAAGCTCGACTACCATGACGCCCTGGACGGCATCAGCAACACGTTCTCAATAGTGCCGAAATCCCTCGGGCCTACCGACAAGGAGAAGGTAGAGAACCTTGTGACGATGATGGACGGCTATTTCACCAAGGGGGCGCACCACCTGAATGTGAACGTCCTGAACAGGGAGATGCTTGAAGATGCCATGGAGCATCCGGAGAAGTATCCGCAGCTCACCATCAGGGTTTCAGGCTATGCGGTGAACTTCATCAAGCTGAGCCGTGAGCATCAGCTGGAAGTCATAGCACGTACATTCCACCAGAGCATGTAAATACAGGGATATGCTTCTCAAAGTACATTCATACGAAAGTATGGGGACATTCGACGGGCCGGGACTCCGGCTCGTCGTGTTTCTTCAGGGGTGCCCGTTCAGGTGCCTCTATTGCGCGAATCCGGACACCATCTCTTTTGATGGAGGCACGCCAACCGGCCCGCAGGATATACTGAAAATGGCTGTAAGCCAGAAACCGTTCTTCGGCAGGAAGGGTGGGGTGACATTCTCCGGCGGAGAGCCCACCGCCCAGGCCGCGGCCCTCGTGCCGCTGGTGAAGGCCCTGCACGAGAACGGGATCAACGTCTGCATCGACACCAACGGAGCTGTGTGGAACAGCCACGTCGAGGAGCTTTTCAGCCTTGCCGACCTCGTCCTGCTGGATGTGAAGCAGTTCAATCCGGAGAAACATCTCCGTCTCACCGGGCTTGACAACACCAGGACGCTTGCCACGGCCAGATGGCTCGAGGAACACGGCAGGCCCTTCTGGCTAAGGTATGTGCTGGTCCCGGGAATCAGCGATTCGGAGGAAGACATCAGGGCCCTCGGGGAGCACTTCAGGGACTACAGGATGATACAGAGGGTGGAGATACTCCCCTACCACACCCTCGGAGTGGGAAAATACAGCTCGCTCGGGATAGAGTACAGGCTTAAGGATGTACCCCTGAACACCAGGGAACAGCTCGAGAAGGCGAAAAGCCTTTTCGACGAATATTTTTCCTGCGCCGTACTGAACTGATGATGATGCGTCCGAAATTTTTGTGATTACGGATTTTATACATTAATTTTAAGAATCGGTCCATAAAAAGTCACGGAAATGAAAAAGGTCGCACTGGTCTTGTCAAGCGGCGGTCCTAGAGGATTCGCCTACATCGGAGCCATAGAAGAGCTCGAATCCAGAGGATATGAGATAACCTCGATTGCAGGCACGTCCATAGGCTCTCTCATTGGGGGCATGTACGCAGCCGGGAAACTCCCTGAAGTGAAAGACTTCCTCTTCTCCCTGAACGGATGGAAGGTATTCGGGCTCATGGACATATCCATAAGCCGCAACCACCTTGTGAAAGGAGACAAGATCATAGAGGCCCTGCAGGAGATAGTCCCGGACGTCAACATAGAAGACCTCCCTATCCCGTACAAGGCCATCGCCACGGATCTCCTGACCGGGGAGGAGGTCATCTTCGACAAGGGGGACCTTTTCCCGGCTGTCAGGGCATCCATATCCATACCGTCGCTCTTCCGCCCGGTGAAGATGGGGATGCGCACCCTCATAGACGGAGGCATAGCCAACACAATGCCCCTGAACAGGGTGGACAGGACAGAGGGCGACATAATGGTGGCGTTCAATGTCAATGACATAGACGTTGACGCAATCCGGCAGATCATAGTGGACGAGGCTGACGCCGCGGCAGAAAAGGAGCAGGCGGCCCTGGAGAGGAAGGCCGAGAACAAGGCCGTCATAGATTCCGTGCTGCACAACGGCACAATGACAGTTTCAGAGAAGATAAGGCTGGCAGGAATGCACGGGCACAAGAGACTGCAGGAGTTCTTCACCAGGGAGGAGGAGCCACAGAAGAACTTTGAGCCCGAGGCCAACTACTTCACGATACTTTCCAGGACCTTCGACCTGATGAACCACTGGAACACGGAGCTCATGATGAAGCTCTGCCCTCCGGATATCCTGGTAAACATGCCTCTGGACGCCTTCGGGGCCATATCCGACTATGCCCGCGCAGAAGAAATCTGCGAAATGGGACGGGGCCTCATGAAAGAAGCCCTCGACAAATACGAAAGACAGGGATGAGCCTCCTGAATTATTTCGAAAATTTGCTATTTTTGCAGGTCGAAAACTGTTTTTAATATGGAAAATATGGACTTGAACGAGCAGGAGCGTAACAGGCGCGAATCTCTCACCAGGTTAAGGGAACTCGGGATAGACCCTTACCCTGCAGCACTTTACCCTGTAAACACCACTGCACAGAAGATAAAGGACGGGTATGACCCTGAAAAAGGCAACATGTCCGATGTAGTGATAGCCGGCAGGATAATGTCCCGCAGGATAATGGGAGCTGCCTCATTCATAGAGCTGCAGGACGAGTCGGGAAGGATACAGGTGTACATAAAGAGGGACGAGATATGCCCGGGGGAAGACAAGACCATGTACAACACCGTCTTCAAGAAGCTCCTCGACATAGGCGACATAATAGGTATCAAGGGATTCGCCTTCATAACCCAGACCGGCCAGCTGTCGGTGCACGCGAAGGAGCTCACCCTGCTCAGCAAGTCACTGAGGGTACTTCCGATTGTAAAGGAGAAAGACGGGGAGGTGTACGACGCCTTTTCCGACCCGGAGCTGAAATACAGGCAGAGGTATGTCGACCTCATAGTGAACCCGTCCGTAAGGGAGACCTTCATAAAGAGGAGCCAGATCATCGCCACGATGAGGGAATACTTCAACGAGGCAGGCTGCCTCGAGGTCGAGACACCGATACTCCAGTCGATTCCAGGAGGTGCTACCGCAAGGCCGTTCATAACGCACCACAACGCCCTGGACATAGACCTTTACCTGCGCATAGCCAACGAGCTCTATCTCAAGAGGCTCATAGTGGGCGGGTATTCCGGGGTCTACGAGTTCGCCAAGGACTTCCGCAACGAGGGTATGGACAAGACACACAACCCGGAATTCACCTGCATGGAAATATATGTAGCCTACAAGGACTACATGTGGATGATGGAATTCACGGAAAAAATGCTTGAGAAGATTGCCCTGAAGCTGCACGGGACAACCGTGGTCACCATCGGGGACAGGCAAGTGGACTTCAAGCCGCCTTACCGCAGGCTCCCTATACTCGAGGCTATCAAGGAATTTGCCGGTGTGGATGTCTCTGGAATGGATGAAGCCGCCCTGCGGGAGACCTGCGCCAGACTGGACGTGCCGGTGACAAAGGAGATGGGGGAAGGCAAGCTCATAGATGCCATCTTCGGCGAATACTGCGAGAAGAACCTCGTACAGCCCGTGTTCATCACGGATTACCCTGTCGCCATGTCCCCTCTCACGAAAAGGCACCGCAGCAATCCGGACCTCACGGAAAGGTTCGAACTTTTCGTATGCGGCAAGGAGCTGGCGAACGCCTACAGCGAGCTGAACGACCCTATCGACCAGCTCGGGAGATTCCAGGACCAGCTGAAGCAGCGTGAGCACGGGGACGACGAGGCCATGTACATAGACATGGACTTCATGCGTGCCCTCGAATACGGTATGCCGCCGACTTCAGGCATGGGCATGGGCATTGACCGTCTAACGATGTTCATGACGAACTCCCCTACCATCCAGGACGTGCTCTTCTTCCCGCAGATGCGGCCTAAGGCATGAAACAGCTGATAACTCTTGTGCTTGCCGCGGCTGCCCTGGCAGGGTGTGCCGGCGATGGCGCGACAGTGGAGCTTCCGCTGACGTGGAACGATGGATATGCCTCGCTCCCGCGTGGCTACGCACGCATCAGCAGCTACAGCAGGCAGGGTGAGGATTCGCCATGGGCACGTATCAGGCTCAAAATCTCCGCCTTGCCTCAGGGACTGTCTGAAATCCAGGTCGGAGACATTGGATTTCTGGGCAACATGGTGCAGGCCTTGCCTGGACGAGATTCCGCGTCTGAAAGAGCTCTACGACAAGACGGAACGGTCCGATTTCGAAATAATCGGCATCGTGGAGCACAGTCCTGCCGGAAAACTCTCCGAGACCATCGGGAAGCTCGGTATCACATGGCCCCAGATCATGTCCGGGGACGAGGGCAGGATCAGGATAGGGAATATCTACGGGATCTCGGGATACCCGGCTACATTCCTCCTGGACCGCGACGGGATAGTTGTCGCGAAAGGCATGAGGGGAAAGGAGCTGGAAGAAAAGATTTTGAATATTCTCGGGAAAAATGAGGACTGAAACCGTCACATCGGCACAGAACCCTAAGATAAAGGAGCTTCTCGCACTCCAGGAGAAATCCAGGGCAAGGCGCGAGAAGCGTCTTTTTGTAGTGGAAGGCCGCAGGGAGCTCGGGCACTGCATAGATGCGGGATTCACTGTGAAGACGCTCTTCGTCTGCAGGGATATCTGCCCGGAAAATGACCTGGAGAAGCTTGTCAGTAAGATCGGGAAAGACGGCAGGACAGCAGGACGGCAGGCTATGCCCGGCCTGGTGGATATTCCGGCGGCCCTTTACGGGAAAATAGCCTACCGCGGCGGCACGGAAGGGGTAATAGCGGAAGTGGAGTACCGGGACAGGACACTCGAAGAGCTGGAACTCGGGGAGAAGCCGCTCATTGCCGTGCTCGAGGGCGTGGAAAAGCCAGGCAACCTCGGGGCGGTGCTGCGCAGCGCAGATGCAGCCGGGGCAGATGCGGTGGTAATCTGCGACCCTCTCACGGACCTTTACAACCCGAACCTGATAAGGGCAAGCATAGGGGCGGTATTCTCCAGGCAGGTCGCCGTCGCCTCCTCCACAGACACCATAGGATGGCTCAAGGACCGGGGCATCAGGATACTGACTGCCCAGCTCCAGGATTCGGAACCCTACTACGACTGCGACATGACCTGCGGCACAGCCATAGTAATGGGGACTGAATCCACAGGACTGACGGACATCTGGAGAAAGAATGCCGACGCATGCATCAGGATACCGATGCTCGGCAGGCTGGACTCCCTGAACGTGTCAGTCTCGGCCGCCATCCTCCTGTACGAAGCAGTAAGACAACGACAGACATCCAAGCGGAAATGAAAAGATTCGGACTCATAGGGAACCCCATCTCCACCTCGAAAAGCCCGGCGCTCTTCAACGCCGGATACCACGGGAAATATACATATACCCTCATCGAGGAGCCACATTTCGAAGATGCGTGGGAAAGCTTCCTCGGAGGGTATGACGGGATAAACGTCACAGCCCCGTTCAAGCTGGACGCATTCGCCAGGGCGGACATCAGGTCCGGGGTCTGCGAAAAGCTGGGGGCCGCGAACCTCCTGCTAAAGACAAGTGAGGGCATAGCCGCCTTCAACACCGACTTCGCGGGAATCGTCCTGTCCATACTCGACGCCGTCTCCCCGGACGGAGGATACGGCTTCTTCATCAGGCACGGGGAGGACTTCTCCAGCGCGGCGTCCATGCTTGCCGGCTTTTTCGGCCACACACCAAGGGCCCTCATAGCAGGCTGCGGAGGAGCGGGACGTGCTGCGGCGGCTGCAGCGGCTACGTTAGGCTGCGACACCGTCCTTATGAACAGGACACCAGAAAAGGCTCTCGCCATAGCCGGGGACATGCCCGGGGCCAGCTTCCGGATTGCCCGGAGCGGGGACTTCCCGGAGCTGTTCGCAGAATGTGACCTGACAATCTACACCATACCGGGAAAGATAGAGGGCCTGGAACAGGCCGTAGGGCATATTCTACCCGGGAGCAGAAAGATTGTCCTCGAGGCCAACTACAAGGACCCCTCGTTTTCAGGGAAAGAGCTCGGGGACCGCGGGGCCACGTATATCTCCGGACGGAGATGGCTGCTTTACCAGGCACTGACGGGATTCCGGATTTTCACGGGGGAAAACCCGGACTTTGAAGGAATGTGCAAGGTTATCTGAAAAATAATGCCTAAATTGCGGGATTGTTTTCTAAAAAATCAGGAAGATGTCTTTAAACAAGGTGATGCTCATCGGCAATGTGGGGAAGGACCCCGAGGTAAGGTACCTCGAGGGGAACGGCAAGATGGCCTCTTTCCGGCTTGCCACCACAGAGCATTTCAGGGACAGGGACGGACGGCCGAAGGAATTCACGGAATGGCACAGCATAGTGGCCTGGAGAGGCAATGCCGACATAGTTGAGAAATATGTAAAGAAAGGCACCCTCCTGTACATAGAAGGCAAGATACGCACACGGGCATGGAGTGACAGGAACGGGGCCCAGAAATCATCGACGGATATCTACGCAGAAACCATACAGCTTCTCGGGCGGAATCCCGAAAGCAGGGAGGCCACGGTACAGACGTCCGGGACCGGCACCGCCGGGAAGACAGGAATATGCCCCGTGGACCTGGACACGGCCAATGACGGGCTCCCGTTCTGACGGCAGGGCGGCAGCGGACAAATCCGACAAGGAAATTGAAAAAATAAACAACCAGTTATCATGAAATTAGATGTAGTTCTCGGGCTTCAGTGGGGTGATGAAGGCAAAGGCAAAATTGTTGACGTCCTTGCCGGAAACTACCCTATAGTAGCCAGGTTCCAGGGCGGCCCTAATGCCGGGCACTCGCTCCACTTCGAAGGTAAAAGCTTCGTGCTAAGGTCAATACCGTCGGGTATATTCAGAAAAGACGCGATAAACGTCATCGGAAACGGCGTTGTCCTGGATCCGATTACATTCATGAAGGAATGCGGGAACATAGAAGCCACCGGGGTGCCTGTAAAGGAGAGGATTGTCGTGTCCAAGAAGGCGCATCTCATACTTCCAACACACAGGCTTCTCGACGCCGCCAATGAAGCCGCCATGGGCAAGGGCAAGATAGGCTCCACCCTGAAAGGCATCGGGCCGACCTACACCGACAAGGTGAGCAGGAACGGGCTCCGGGTGGGGGACATTCTCGCCCCTGACTTCCGTGACAGATACGGGAAACTGAAGGCAAGGCACGTAAAGACCCTGTCGCAGATGCAGTTCGACTGCAACCCGGATGCAGAGGAAGCCGAATTCTTCGCCGCAGTGGAATACCTCCGGCAGTTCAGGCTCATCGACTGCGAATATTTTGTAAACAAAGAACTGGAAGACAAGCCGATACTTGCTGAAGGGGCACAGGGCTCCATGCTCGACATAGACTACGGTTCATATCCATTCGTAACCTCCTCATCCACGGCGTGTGCCGGAGCGTGCATAGGCCTCGGGGTGGCCCCGTCCAGGATAGGCCATGTCTACGGCATATTCAAGGCATACTGCACCAGGGTGGGAAGCGGTCCCTTCCCTACCGAACTCTTTGACGAGACCGGGGAGAAGCTCCGGAAGATAGGGAACGAGTTCGGAGCCGTCACCGGCAGGCCGAGGAGATGCGGGTGGCTCGACCTCGTGGCGCTGAAATACGCCGTGATGATAAGCGGTGTCACCGACCTCATAATGATGAAGTCCGACTGCCTTGACTCCTTCCCGGCCATAAAGGTCTGCACCTCATACATTGTTGACGGGCAGCAGACCAGCCAGGTACCGTTCGACACATACGCCAGCATAGAGCCGGTCTACACGGAATTCAAGGGCTGGAATGCCGACCTTACAGGCTGCCGCTCCGAGAGCGAGCTCCCGGAAGCTTTCAGGAACTACATAGCCTTCATGGAGGATTACCTCGGGGTACCTATCAAGATAATTTCACTCGGCCCGGACAGGGACGCCACAATCATGAGATAAGAGGAGGACGGAGATGGAGAGATTCGCCAGGCTGTTGAGAGACAACAGGAAGACAAGATGGTGGATGCTGCTGATAATATCCTTCGTGATGTTCGCGGCATACATCGCATCGGACAATATATTCTCGGTAGAGAAGACCCTGATGGACCCTTCGGCATACGGGGTGACACAGGTCGAGTATGACAACCTTGCGGGGGCATACTCGATATTCAATGTCTACCTCCTCATGCTGATTTTCGGGGGGCTCATCCTGGACAAGATGGGGATAAGGTTCACGGGCATAATGTCCTGCCTGCTCATGGTCGCCGGAATAGGCATGCTCACAGGCTCGCTTTTCGACCTCAGGAGCGCGGTACAGGCAGGCGAGACGACAGGCTACATGAACTTTCTCGGCTCCAGGCTCAGGACTCCCATGTTCTGGGCAGTGATGGGTATAGGCGTGTACGGCGCGGGGGCGGAGATTGCAGGGATCACGGCCACCAAAGCCATTGCCAAATGGTTCATAGGATATGAGATGGCCCTGGCCATGGGACTCCAGCTCGCCCTTGCCCGCCTGGGAACCGGAATAGCCTACGGGGCCACCCCGGCCATTGTCAAGGCCGCAGGGGGGAACGTGGGAATAGCCGTCCTCATCGGCCTCGTGCTGCTCTGCATAGGCCTTGTGGCTTTCCTTTTCTACTGTATATACGACAGGAAGCTGGACAGGCAGATAAAGGAGGCCGGAATAAAGGAGAACACCTCTTCTCCGGAAGACGAATTCCACTTCAAGGACATCCTGCTGGTATTCAAGAATCCTGCATTCTGGATGATAGCCTTCCTTTGCCTGCTGTTCTACGCGGCGGTGAATCCGTTCCTGAAATACTCCACGGGGATGATGATAAGCAAGTTCGGGGTCAGCGACACCCTCGCCGGGCTCTTCCCGCTCATTCTCCCGATGGGCTGCATAGTGCTCACTCCCCTGTTCGGGCGCATCTATGACAAGAAAGGCCACGGCGCGGACCTCATGATCTTCGGTGCCTTCCTGATCACGGGAGTGCACCTGCTCTTCTCGGCCCCGTTCATCACAAGCAAGTGGATAGCACTCATACTCATGGCCCTGCTCGGGATAGGCTATGCCATGCTCCCGTCGGCGATGTGGCCGTCGATAGCGAAGATAATGCCTGCCAAGCTCCTCGGGACGACCATGGCCCTGACATTCTACATACAGAATATAGGCTTCATCTTTGTGCCGAAGGCCATAGGGGCCATCAAGGAGGCAACGGACGACAACTACACATACGTCATGCTGTTCTTCGCCCTGCTCGGGGCTGTAGCCATACTGCTTGCTTTCAGCGTAAGGGTCCTCGACCGCAAGAAGCACTACGGCCTGCAGGAGCCTAACATAAAGGGACAGGAATGAGGCTTCTCGACAACATAGACTCCCCGTCGGACATCCGGCACTTCAGCATCGGGGAACTGAAGCAGCTGTGCTCGGAGATAAGGGAATACATGATAGAATGCTGCGCTACAAACCCGGGGCATCTTGGCTCGAGCCTCGGGGCTGTGGAGCTTATTGTCGGCTTCCATTATGTCTACGATTCCCCTTCCGACAAGATAGTCTATGATGTAGGGCACCAGGCATACGCGCACAAGATACTCACGGGCAGGAAAGAAATCTTCAGGAAAAACAGGAAGAAAGACGGGATCAGCGGCTTCACGAAGATGGAGGAAAGCATCTATGACGCCTTCGGCGCAGGCCATTCCTCCACATCCATATCGGCTGCACTCGGGCTGGCTTCGGCGGCAATGATAAGGGGGCTGGATGAAAAGGTCGTGGCGCTGATCGGGGACGGGGCCCTCACCGGGGGACTCGCCTTCGAAGGACTGAACAACGCCGGGAGCAGCAAGGCGGACCTGCTCGTCATAATAAATGACAACAACATATCCATAGACAAGAACATCGGGGCCATCCACGAACATCTGCTGAAGCTCACCACCGACCCTACCTACAACAGGATAAAGACCCATATCTGGAACAAGATCGGGGAAGGAAAGTTCAGGAAGGCCATGCAGGAACTCGTGATAAGCGCAAAGTCCCTGCTGGTCAAGAAATCGGGCGGAGACCTTTTCGAGGCCCTCGGGTTCAGGTATTTCGGTCCAATAGACGGGAACGACATCGGGCAGGTAGTACATATCCTGCGGAAACTCAAGCAGCTGAAGGGTCCCCTGATACTCCACACCATCACCACCAAGGGGAAGGGGTTCGCGCCGGCCGAGGAAGACCAGACAGCATGGCATGCCCCGGGAATGTTCGACCCGCTCACAGGGAAGAGGATAACCCCTGCAGGGCACAAGGAAAGCCGGTACCAGGATGTATTCGGGGAAGTCCTGCTGGAGCTCGCCCGGAAGGACAGCCGTATAATAGGGGTCACCCCTGCAATGGCTTCAGGATGCGGGATGAACATCCTTGCCAAGGAAATGCCGGAGAAATTCTTCGATGTCGGCATAGAGGAGGAGCATGCGGTCACGTTCTCCGCCGGCCTCGCCGCAGCGGGGATGAAACCTTTCTGCAACATCTACTCCTCGTTCTCGCAGAGGGCATACGACCAGATAATCCACGATGCGGCATTGCAGAAGCTCGGTGTAGTCCTGTGCTTCGACAGGAGCGGGCTTGTGGGCGAGGACGGGGCCACGCACCACGGCAGCTTCGACATGGCTGCCTACAGGAGCATCCCTGGTGTCACCATAGCCGTCCCAAGGAACGAGATCGAGCTGAAGAATATGATGTACACGGCCAGCTGCCACGGGGACGGTCCCTTCATAATAAGGTATCCGAGGGGATACGGCGAAGGGGTGGAATGGAGGATGGAGAATTTCGCGGAACTCACCCCAGGCAAGGCTGAAAAGTTGCTGGACGGGACCGGTGCCGCAGTGATATGTGCCGGACCGGTGGCGAACAGGGCCTGCGAGGCAGCCTTGAGGCTGCGGAAGGAAACAGGGAAGAATCCGGCTGTATATAATATAAGGTATATAAAGCCGGTCGACGAGGAGCTCCTCGGGAAAGCCGCAAGGGAGTTCAGCCAGATTGTGACCGTGGAGGACGGCTGCCTGAAGGGCGGGCTTTTCGGTGCGGTGTCGGAATTCGTCGCGGGGAGAGGCCTTGATGTAAAGGTCACCGGGCTGGGGATTCCGGACAGGTTCATAGGACAGGGCACGCAGAAGGAGCTGCAGGCCGAATGCGGCTATGATGCGGAAGGTATCTACGCCACACTGAAATCAGTATGCGGATGCTGAATCCAGCAGGCGTGTAGAGTGTCGGGGAGGTGCCCCGGCACCGGCCTCTGAAAAGTCCTGCCGGAGAAGAATGCGGCATGCATCCGGATTACAGGGAGCCGGAACGGAGGCTGCCGGCAGCCGAAAATAAAATTCGAAAGAAAAGGCAGAAAAAGACGAAAAAGTTTTGGAAGAAAAGAATAATTGTCTATCTTTGCAGTCCCTTTCGAGTTCGACAAGGCAACGCCGATGTAGCTCAGTTGGCTAGAGCACGTGATTTGTAATCTCGGGGTCGTGGGTTCGACTCCCTCCATCGGCTCAAGTTCTTTTATATGCGAAGCGTTTTCGTGACAGCGAAAAAAGCGAAGAAGGCGAGCGAGGAGGAAGGGAGTTTACTTCCGTAAATGACCGACCGACGATACGAAGCATGATGAAGCTAT
>JADIMQ010000083.1 GCA_017694655.1 Candidatus Cryptobacteroides merdigallinarum | reverse complement strand
GCTGAAAATCAACCGAAGACCAAGGGAGAAGTTGAACTTTTCTACCCCGAAGGACGAGTTCTTTAGACTTTTGTTATAATTTTGTCCCGTGTTGCACTTGCTCGTTGACTCTGCCCAATTAAATTTTGATTTTGGGGATTTTTTTACTTACTTTGCGCCCGATAATGTGTTGAACAAGTGTATTTAAACATAAACTTATTATTAATTAAACTTATTACATTATGTCAGACGTTGCATCTAAAGTAAAAGCAATTATCGTTGACAAACTTGGCGTTGACGAATCTGAAGTAACAGAAACTGCAAGCTTTACAAATGATCTCGGTGCAGATTCCCTTGATACAGTTGAACTGATAATGGAGTTCGAGAAAGCCTTCAATATCACCATCCCGGATGAGGACGCCGGCGAGAAGATCTCCACGGTGCAGGATGCTATCGACTACATCGAGAAAAAGCTTAACGCCTAATAAGTCGACAAATAATCAAAAAAATAACCGGTCCATATAAGGCCGGCTATTTTTTTTGTCCCCATGTCCCCGGGCTGCACTATCTGTCCGCCATTTTCGATACCGAGTACGTTATTGTCAGGCGCGGGCGGAGGAATTCCTCCCCTGGACCGTCAGCCGCATCTGCCGTGGCTTCCGGGCCGTTCAGTGTCGCCCTGTAGTACCTGTCCTTGTCAAGCTGCATCGAGACGGTGGTCTGCGAGGTGGACTGTGAGCTTGCATACTGGGCGGCGAGCATATAGTTGTAGTAGTTGCTCATCCCGTAGTAGCTGTCATAGTAGTTCCCGTAGTAACCTCCGTAATATCCGCCGTATCCGTAATTGTAAAGGCTATTGTAGTAGTCGTAATATGCAAGGTTGGCGTAGTAGTCGCTCAGGCTGCTGTTGTCCGAGGATTCGGACTGTACCACCTCGTTGGCCATGGTGAGCATCCAGATATCGTAGTCTTCAGAATTCTCGTCATCCACCCTCCTCAGTATCTCCTGCACGTGGTGGCTTATGTCCGGGGCATACCAGTTCATGGACCGGTTTATGTCCCCCTTGTTCTCGGACTCTACGCTGGAGTCGGTCAGGCCTGCGAAACTGTATATCGTTTCCCCTGTCTCCTCGTCTGTGGTGGCCCTCCTGCACGTCGGGCTGAGCCGGTCCGGATAGAGGTACATGCTTTCGTATTCCTCCACGTTGAACTTGTACGGGAGCACGACGGTGGCCTTGTGCACTATCACCCCGTCAGGGTTTATCCCCTGCCTGCCGAAGATGTCGTCCAGGCTGTCCTTTATTTCCTTTGCCGATATGACAGGCTTGATCCCGCTTCCTCCCTCTATGTACATTTCCTGTGTAGCCGGAAGCCCGTCCCCGGACGCGTCCTTTATCTCCCCGGCTTTCGCGATGTTGAATGCATACTGCGGGGTCTGCGACGGGGTCGAGTAGCTGCTCGTGGCCTGCTGGTATACGCTCATGGCCTGTGCGCCGAAGAAGAACAGGAAGGAGGTGTCCACCGGCCCCCTGTCATCGTAAGTGGCCTTGAACTTCAGTTCCGCGTAGTTCCCCCCGATATAGTAGGAGTCCGTCACCTGGATCGCGAGGTCGAACATGTTTATCCTGCCGCCGTCCGACACCTGTTCGTCGGTCTCGATGTAGATGCCCGGGAGCACCTTCACGTAGTTGCTTACCGAGTCCATCTTATCCTCTGCCTGAAGCTGCTGTATCCCCTTGATGTATTCGTCCCCGAATTCAGTGTTGAAGTTGAAGGACAGGGAGTCCTGCCCGAAGTAGCTGAACACAGGGGCAACCCTCTCCGTGCGGTCTATCTTGCTTTCTATATCCCCGTTGTCACCGTTCCCGTCAATGTACAGCACATCCTCCCCCAATTCCTGGGACAGCCTGTAGACATTCACGTTCTGGATTATGTTCGCCTGGCTCTCGTCCGGCCAGGACAGCGTGTCCCTGACCGCGCTGAAATGGAACTGGGTGCACACCGGGTCTTTCCCGAAATCCATGTCCGGGTCCACCGGTATGAGGGTGAAGGCGCTTCCCCTTGTGGTAAGCCCGAAGACTTCGTCCCTTACCGAGCCTATTGTAATCCTGGAAGTACTGTAGCCCGACAGCTTGTCGGTCCTCTTCATCCTTATGTCTTTCAGATAGATTGTGTCGGTGTGTACATCGTAAAGATGCCGTGTCGGAATATATTCCTTGCCGAGCTCCTCATTTATTTCTACGCAGGAAAGCATGCATCCCAATCCCGCTACAAGCCCTGCTGCAAGGTGAATGAATTTCAGCTGCATTTTAAAACCGGTCGTAAAAGTTGTTGTAAACATCAATGTAGGCCCCGCTCTCAAGGGCCTCGGCATCATACGGCAGCACAGGCAGTCCGGACTGTGCGCAATAGTCCGTCAGTTCCTTGCATATATTGCCGGACCCCATGATGATGCCGTCCGAGTGGCGGACCGCCAGTTTCGCAAGATTTATGCCATCGAGGTCCTCCATGGCGTCCATGTCAGCCTCGGTGATGTCGCCGAACTGTATCTTTTCCTTGAAGTCGTCCGAGAACCTTTCCTTCCCGATATCGTCGTACAGGGAGAGGATGACCTTGCTGCCGGAAAATATGGGGTCGTCCGAATATACTTTCCTGAGGTAGAGCGGAAGCACATGGGATATCCATCCCTGGCAGTGGATGATGTCCGGGGCCCACCTCAGCTTCTTGACTGTCTCGAGCACCCCGCGGGCAAAGAAGACGGCACGCTCCCCGTTGTCCTCGAAGAACCTGCCTTCCTCGTCGCGGTATACCTGCTTCCGGTGGAAATAGTCTTCATTGTCGATGAAGTAGACCTGCATCCTTGCCGCCGATATGGAGGCCACCTTTATGACGAGAGGCCTGTCTACGTCGTTTATGATTATGTTCATCCCGGAAAGGCGGATTACCTCGTGGAGCTGGTTCTTCCTCTCGTTTATGCATCCGTAGCGGGGCATGAACGACCGGATTTCCTTTTTCCGCTCCTGGATTCCCTGCGGGAGGAACCTTCCAATCTTCGAAATGCCGCTCTCGGGAAGGTATGGATATATTTCCGAGTTGACAAACAAGATTTTTTTTACAGATTCTCCCATATTCAAGGCGTTAAAGACAAAAACTCAACAAATATAATAATTATTTTTGATATTTCACTATATTTGACCCCCGAATGGGTGGCAGGAGACCCTGTTCCACCCGGATTCCGGCCGGAATCCGCCAGCGTCAACAGTAAAACCGCCGGACAAGGGTACATATATGGGAAAGGAAGAACGGGGAATAATAGGCAGCCGTCTGCGTAACGCATATCTGTCGACAGTGATAAGTATCAGCCTGGTACTTCTGCTTGTCGGGATTGCGTCCCTTTTGCTTGTCAACGCCAGGTCGGTCTCGGACTATTTCAAGGAGAATATGAGGATCTCCGTGATGATGAAGCAGAATGTCGGCGAGAAGGCCGCGAAAGATTTCCTTCTCGACCTCGGGTCGGAGAGGTTCATAAAATCTACCGAGTTCATTTCCGTGGAGCAGGGTGAGAAGGAGATGGCGGAGATGCTCGGGGAGGACTTCCTGGACGTGTTCGAGTCAAGCCCCATCCCTGTCTCGATAGACGTGACCCTGAAGGCGGACTATGTGTCGGCCGACAGCCTGGAGGTGGTGAAGAAGGAGATTGCCGCGTCCCCGCTTGTGGACGAGGTCGTGTACCAGCCTTCGCTGGTCGAGGCCCTGAATGCGAACCTGAGCCGGATCTCCCTTGTGCTCGGGATTTTCATCGCCCTGCTGCTTTTCGTGTCGTTTGTGCTGATAAACAATACTATACGCCTCAATGTCTACGCACGTAGATTTACCATACATACGATGAAGCTCGTAGGGGCAACACGCGCGTTCATCCGCGCCCCGTTCCTGCTGCAGTCGGTTTTCCAGGGGGTCTTCTCGGCCATGATAGCCATCCTCGGCCTGATAGGCCTGCTTTTCTTCGTAAGGAACGAGATTGCGCAGCTGTTCGAGATATTCAGCCTGGACCTGCTTCTTGTGGTTATCGGGATTGTGATGGTTTCCGGCATCGTAATCTGCCTTGTGAGCACATACTTTGTCGTTAACAAGCTAATATCCCTGGACAAGGGTGACTTGTATTATTGAAAAGAGTGACGAAAAAATGGAAAATATGCCAGTGACACCAAAGGGGCTCCGGTTCATTCTTGCCGGGCTTATAGTGATGGTAGCGGGATATATCCTTCTTGCCGGGGGAGGCGTGAAGGACCCGGAAGTGTTCAACTACGCAATGTTCGATTTCCGCCGTCTGGTGGCTGCGCCCGTGGTGATACTCTGCGGGGTGGCTGTCATAGTGGCCGGGATAATGAACAGGGACGGGGGAGTGAAATCGGAATAGCGGACGGTCTGGTATGGAATGGTTTGAAGCTCTGATACTAGGGTTTGTCCAGGGACTTACCGAGTTCCTTCCCGTGAGCAGCAGCGGTCATCTCGTGATAGGGAGGGACCTGCTCGGCGTGGAGGCCTCCGACGACCTTGTGTTCGAGGTTACCGTACATGCGGCGACTGTCCTCAGCACCATAGTGGTTTTCCGCAGCCAGCTCTGGAGCCTGGTGAAGGGTTTCTTCAGGTTCAGGGACAGTGACGAGATGGACTATGTCCTGAAGATATTCGTCTCTATGGTTCCTGTCTTCGTGGTAGGGGTCTTTTTCAAGGACGCCGTAGCCGGCCTGTTCGGCTCGGTCAGGTCCGTGGCCTGGGCGCTGCTCGCCACTGCCGTGCTGCTCTGCTTCTCGGATTTCTTCAAGGGATTCAGGAAGGTGCGTGAGAAGGAATACCGGAACGGGATATCCTGGTGGCAGGCCCTGGTCGTTGGGCTGAGCCAGGCTGTGGCTGTGATCCCGGGGCTGTCGCGCTCCGGCACCACGATTGCCACCGGACTTATCTCCGGGGTCAGGAGGGACGTCATGGCGCAGTTCTCCTTCCTTATGGTCCTTATCCCTATCCTCGGGGAGACCTTTCTCCAGCTTGTGGGAGGGGAGATGGCCGAATCCACGATAGGCTGGCTGCCGCTGGCGCTGGGCTTCCTGTCGGCCTTCGTGTCCGGTCTCTTCGCCTGCAAGGTGATGATAGCCCTGGTGAAGAAGGCGCGCCTGAGCTGGTTCGCCCTGTACTGCTTCATCGTGGCGGTTATCATCCTTGTCGTGAAATAGCATGGCGGATGGATACGCTGTATCTCCAATATGCCGGCCTATAATTTTCTATGCAGGAAAAGACTTTGACATATTTCGTCGCTGATGTGCATCTCGGTCTGGACGTGAACGGCCCGGCTGACAGGGAGGCCCGTTTCGTCTCTTTCCTGAGGTCGCTGCCGGAGAACACTTCCGCCCTGTATCTCCTCGGTGATATCTGGGATTTCTGGTACGAGTACCGTGACGTGGTGCCGAAGGGCTATGTAAGGGTGTTCGCGGCTATCACCGACCTCATCGCTTCAGGCGTGGATGTCTATTTCTTCCAGGGCAACCACGATGTATGGACCTATCATTATTTCGAGGAGCTCGGGATGAAGAGGCTGGTCCAGCCGGCGTATGTCGATATCGATGGCACGCATTTCTGCCTCGGGCACGGCGACGGACTCGGTCCTGTGCCGGCAGGCTACCGTCTGCTCCGTGGAATTTTCCACAACAGGGTGCTTCAGTTCCTTTTCAGCATGCTCCATCCGTGGATAGCTTTCCGCATCGGCAACGGCTGGTCCAGGCGCAACCGCCTTGCACGGCATTCGGAGTATTTCTTCAGGGGCAAGGACGAGCCTCTGTACAAGTTCGCCGCCGAATACGAGAAGACCAGACCTGTGGACTATTTCATCTTCGGGCATTACCACGTGGACGTGAAGATGCGTACACCTGGCGGGGCGGACCTCGTTGTCCTGAAGGACTGGATAAGCTCTTCTCCCTACCTGTATTTCGACGGTATCTCTATCTCGGGCGGGAATTTCCAGAAAAGCGAGAAGTAGAGCCCCTCGAACTCCCCCGCATCCCACAGCTGGACAAGTTCCTCTATGGCCCTGTCCTCGCCGTCCGGATCATAGGGCTTCTTGAGGTCTGTACCGAAAAGCTTTGCTATGCCCTGCCAGAACCCTGCCGCCATCCCGTTCTTGTAGTCCTTGATTATCAGGAACGACGACTTCCCGACCTCCCGGTCTATCAGTTTCATGAGCAGGGCTCCCTGCGACACGGTGAGTCCGCGCATCGGCTGTTCGAAATCGTCGAAGAGCTGTTTCTGCATCTGGTTGATGTACTTGTCCCTCTTGCCTCTCTTGAGGTTGTCTGCCGCTATGGTGCTGTCCACCTCGTGGACCAGGTGCCGGGCCGCAAGGGCGTAGGGGTATGTCTTGCTGAAGTTGTGCACGAGGCGGTAGTACCTCCTCCATTCCCGGCCTTTCTGTCTCGGCAGCTTCGAATAGACCCGGGCCGGCGGCAGTTCTTCCGTGAACACGGTGTCCCGTCCTTCGACCCTGTAGTGCATAAAGACCCTGTCCTTCGTCTGGGCCGACACTTCAACGCCTGCCGACGTGAAGGCCAGGGCCGCGGCGGTGCACAATATTATATATAATATATTCTTCCGGGACATTTTTCCTGTATCTGCGGCGGCTGTCCTGTCGTAAGATCCTGGTCCCTTTTCCCGACAAAAGCCTCCGGCGAGTCTGCAAATTTATGAAAATTCCTGATGTGGCGTTACTGTTATTGTATTTTGTTGTATCTTCGGAATCTATTGATGAAAATATAGCTTGTTGATATGAAAAAACTTCTGTTCATAGCCTGCCTGCCGATTTTCCTGTGTATGTTTCAGTGTGAAGATTCCATTGATGTATATTGTGAAGGTTCTTTTTATGTAAAGAATGTTACGGACGAGGCATTGGAGATCTGTTTCAGCGACAGCATTCCGGATATTCGGTCTTATGTTGTCGGGCCAATGGATTCCGTACTGCTCCGTTTTGTGACGACAGAACGGATTGACGGGTATCCAAACTTCAGGATGTTTTTGAGAACGGAAGCCGGAGGAAGATGTGAAAAATCACTTAGCGTATTGAAGGATGGCGAGCCTGTCAGAACGTGGCTGCTGTCTGAGAAAGACGGCGGCGGACGCCAGTTTTTCGATGAATCTTTCTGGCGGAACTATGTGCGGTACGACGGCAATATGCCGAATATCTTCACCTGGGTCTTCGATATCGGCCCGGAGGACATAGGGGCAGGAGCTTCAAATGAGTGATTGTATTGCGAATTATGCTGGAACTTGCTGTTATGAAAACAAGGATATTGATATTTCTATTTCTCTGTCTGATATTTTGTACCACCTCGTGTATCAGATGGCTGTATGAAGATTCTTATGCCCCGTATTATGCCAAATTCTTCATAAAGAACAATACGGAAGAAAATATAGAGATTCTCTGCAATGAAAATCCGGAATGTTTGGTTGTCGCTCCGGAAGATTCTGTAAGTATAGGACTGGTCGAAACAAAGCGGCGTAAAGGATATCCTTCATTCCGTTCTGCGTTGCACGATACCGATGTGGAAACTGTAAGTGTAGGAAAGGACGGCACGGTACTGAAAGTCTGGACCGAGGACGGCAGGAACGAACCGGGCCGCCAGCTTTTCGATGAATCCTGCTGGCGATACTATATCCGTGAGTACAACGACGAGCCTGATTATTTCATCTGGGTGTTCGACATCGTTCCGGAAGACCTGTCTTCCGCTTCTGCAGATTAAGTCTGCATACTGTCCGGACGCACGGTCCGCGGTGTCCCGGTCATAGCTTTCCGCTCCCGGTCGAAAAGGGAGCGGATTTTTTTTTAACAAAGTTTGTAACGCGGTGATTTTCCCGATATTAACATTCGGAAAATTCGGTCGAAAATATCTGTTTTTTATGCAAAAATATTTGCAATTCAGAAAAAATAACTATCTTTGCAGTCCCTTAATTGAGGATAAGTCCGCCCAACCAGCTGATGCTCAATTATTTAAGGAGTTTGAAATAAATTTTAAAAGTAATAGGAAATGTTACAACCGAAGAAAACAAAATTTAGAAGGCAGCAGAAGGGCCGTATGAAAGGCCTTGCCCAGAGGGGCAACCAGCTTGTGTTCGGTTCTTTCGGCATCAAGACCCTGGAAAATTGCTGGCTCACCGGTCGTCAGATTGAGGCGGCGCGTCAGGCAGTCGTTCGTTATATGAAGCGTGAGGGAAAGATATGGATCAGGATATTCCCTGACAAGCCGTACACCAGGAAGCCTGCCGAGGTCCGAATGGGTAAAGGTAGGGGTAACCCAGAGGGCTTTGTATGTCCTGTGACTCCGGGCCGTATCCTCATCGAGGCCGAGGGTGTACCTATGGAGATCGCCAAGGAAGCTCTTCGTCTCGGTGCGCAGAAACTTCCTGTGACCACCAAGTTCGTTGTACGCAGAGACTATGTTGAATAATAAATGGAGAAAAAATGAAAGCATCTGAAGTACGTGAAATGTCAATCAGCGACCTCCGTGAGCGTATCGAGGCTGAAAAGGCTGCACTTGACGCAATGAAGATAAATCACGCGATTTCTCCTATTGAGGATACGTCGAAAATCAAGAAGACCAGGAAGGACATCGCGAGGATGATGACAATCCTGGCGGAAAAAGAGAAACAGAACTAAAATTTCAGTCTGATGGAAAGGAATCTTCGTAAGGAAAGAATAGGAGTCGTGGTCAGCAACAAGATGGACAAGTCCATAGTGGTTGCGGTAGCAACAAGAGAAAAGCATCCTATTTACGGCAAGTTCGTAAAGAAGACCACCAAGTTCGTGGCTCATGACGAGAAGAACGAGTGCAGCGAGGGCGACAGGGTCCGCATCATGGAGACTCGTCCTCTGAGCAAGACCAAGAAGTGGAGATTAGTAGAAATCGTAGAAAAAGTTAAGTAACAATGATACAGCAGGAAACACGTTTACAGGTGGC
>JADIMQ010000082.1 GCA_017694655.1 Candidatus Cryptobacteroides merdigallinarum | reverse complement strand
TCCATGCACTGCTCCGCAAACACCGACAAGGAAGGCAAGAGCACTGCCATCTTCTTCGGACTTTCCGGAACCGGCAAGACTACCCTTTCCACTGACCCGAAGAGGCTCCTCATCGGTGACGACGAGCACGGCTGGGACGACAACGGGGTATTCAACTATGAAGGCGGATGCTACGCCAAGGTAATCAACCTCGACAAGGAGAGCGAGCCGGACATCTACAACGCCATCAGGAGGGATGCCCTTCTCGAGAACGTCACTGTAGACGCCGCAGGCAAGATTGACTTCGCCGACAAGAGCGTAACCGAGAACACCCGCGTATCCTACCCTATCGACCACATCGAGAACATCGTTAAGCCGGTATCGAAGGGCCCTCACGCAAAACAGGTGATCTTCCTGTCTGCCGACGCATTCGGGGTGCTTCCTCCGGTTTCCATACTTACCCCTGAACAGACTCAATACTACTTCCTTTCAGGGTTCACTGCAAAGCTTGCAGGGACAGAGCGCGGAATCACCGAGCCTACACCTACCTTCTCTGCTTGCTTCGGAGCCGCATTCCTTTCACTCCACCCGACCAAGTACGGCGAGGAGCTCGTGAAGAGGATGAAGGCTGCAGGTGCAAAGGCCTATCTTGTAAACACAGGATGGAACGGTACCGGCAAGCGTATCTCCATACGTGACACCCGCGGAATCATCGACGCCATCCTCGACGGATCCATCGAGAAGGCCCCTACAAAGAAGATCCCTTACTTCGACTTCGAGGTGCCTACCGAGCTTCCTGGCGTTGACCCTGCAATCCTCGACCCTCGCGACACCTATGCTGACGCAGGCCAGTGGGACGAGAAGGCAAAGGACCTCGCAGGACGCTTCATCAAGAACTTCGAGAAGTTCACAGGCAACGAGCTCGGCAAGTCTCTCGTGGCTGCCGGTCCGAAGCTCTGATAGTTATATGACAATACTGAACTGATAGGGAGGATGACCTGAAGTGCTTGGGTCATCCTCTTTTGCTTCTTTCGCGTCTTTACGAGAAGAAGCACTGGAGAAAGAGATATGGAAGAATTTGATTCCAGGACAAGGGAAAGGAAAATATACAGGGTGACTATAGCCGGCAGCATCTGCAATCTCGCGCTGCTGGTATTCAAGTTCGCAGCCGGGATCATCGGGCAGAGCGCGGCTATGATAGCGGATGCCGTGCACTCCCTTTCGGACTTCATCACGGACATAATTGTCCTGGTATTTGTCCGCATATCCAACAAGCCGCAGGACAAGGACCACGATTTCGGGCACGGGAAGTACGAGACCCTGGCCACTGCCATAATCGGGGCCATACTTTTCTTCGTGGGGATAGGCATATTCTGGAACGGGGCCACCTCCATCTGGGACTTCATCCACGGGAAGCAGCTCGAGGAACCGGGGCTCATAGCCTTTTATGCCGCACTGGTCTCTATTGTCCTCAAAGAGGTCCTGTACCGCTACACCAGGATTGTCGGGGAGAGGACTCGCTCGAAATCCACAGTGGCGAACGCATGGCACCACAGGAGCGACGCCATGTCCTCCGTGGGCACGGCGGCAGGGATAGGCGGGGCAATCCTGCTCGGGGAAGGCTGGAGAGTCCTGGACCCGATAGCGGCTGTCGTGGTGAGCTTCTTCATCATGAAGGTGGCCTGCAGCCTTCTGAAACCGTGTATCGACGAGCTCATAGAGAAGTCTCTCCCCGACGAGACCGAGCAGGAGATCACGGACATAATACTTTCCTTCCCGGAAGTCAGCAACCCGCACAACCTCAGGACAAGGAGGATAGGGAACAACTGCGCCATGGATGTCCATGTGCGGATGGACGGGAACATGACTGTGGCCCGTTCGCACGCGGTCACCAGGGAAATGGAGCAGAAGCTCAGGGAGCTGCTCGGGAAAGGTTCGTTCATAAGCATACATGTGGAACCGGCCGGGGAAGGCGGAAGCCGCGGCTGAAAATCGATACAAGGATGGATAGAGACGTAATACAGCTCGATACAGTCGAGCAATACAACAGGCTTTTCGGGCTCGAGACACTTCACCCCCTCGTGAGCGTGGTGGACCTGTCCGAGGCCACTGAATACCCGAGACATTTCACCATCAACTACGGGCTCTACGCCCTGTTCCTGAAGCAGACAAGGTGCGGGGACATCCGTTACGGGAGACAGGTCTATGACTACCAGGAAGGGACTGTGACGAGCTTCGCTCCGGGACAGGTGACCGAGACGGACCTTGAAGAGGGGGTGAAGCCGCGTGCCCTGGGGCTGCTGTTCCATCCGGACCTGATAAAGGGTACCTCACTCGGGCAGGAGATAAAGAGCTACTCCTTCTTTTCCTACAAGTCGAACGAGGCCCTTCACCTGTCGGAAGATGAGAAGGGAATCTTCACAGACTGCCTGCAGAAGATAAGGATGGAGCTGGACCGTCCGATAGACAGGTTAAGCAAGAGGCTTATATCCAGGAATATACAGCTGCTCCTGGACTATTGTATGCGCTTCTACGAAAGACAGTTCCAGACGAGGTCGGAAGCCAACAGCGACATCCTGTCCAAGTTCGAGAACCTGCTCGACGACTACTTCGTGGACGGAAACACTGAACACGAAGGCCTGCCGACGGTGAAATATTTCGCCGACAGGGTCTTCCTTTCCCCGAACTATTTCGGGGACCTGATAAAGAAAGAGACCGGAAAGACGGCCCAGGAATATATCCAGAACAAGATAATAGACCTGTCCAAGGAGATGATAGCCGGGACCGACCAGACGATAAGCCAGATAGCCTATGGTCTCGGGTTCCAGTATTCACAGCACTTCAACAGGCTGTTCAAGAAGAGCGTAGGATGTACGCCGGTGGAATACCGGAAGGTGGCTTCCGGCAGGAGCTGAACTACGGGAGGAGATGAGCATTGACATAGGCCCGGAAACGCTCCAGGGCTTCGGCGAGGCGGGCCCGCGGACAGGCTATGTTCCATCTCATAAAGCCTTCGCCCTCGGCACCGTACATTGTACCGGCGTTCAGCCATATCCCGGCTTCCGAGACCAGTTCATGCTCGAGGGCGGCGGAAGGAAGGCCAAGCGGGCTGCAGTCCATCCACACGAGATAGGTACCCTGGAGTTCAGCCAGAGGGAATTCCGGGAGATTCCTCGAGCAATAGTCCTTCATGAATTCATAATTGCCCTCCAGGTAGTCCAGGAGCTGGGTGAGCCATTCCTCGCCCTCGTTGTAGGCGGCTATGGTGGCGAGCACTCCGAAAGGGTTGACGTCACAGACCTCGTTTATGTTGATGGCCCTGTCTATCCTCTCCCGGACCTCCGGGTCGGCGGCCACTATGTTCGCTATCTGCAGACCGGCTATGTTGAAAGCCTTGCTCGGGGAGAGACAGGTGACTGAACGGCGCGCGAACTCCCCGGACAGGGAAGCGAAGGGGATGTGGCGGTAGCCGCTGTAAACCAGCTCGCAGTGTATCTCGTCGGAAATGACGAAAACCCCGTGCCTTGTACATATCTCACCTATGCGCAGAAGCTCCTCCCTTGTCCAGACCCTTCCGGCAGGGTTGTGCGGGTTGCAGAGGATGAAGAGTTTCACGGCAGGGTCGGATGCCTTGGCCTCGAAATCCTCGAAATCCATGCTGAAGGTGTTCCCTTTGCGGAGCAGGGGTGAGCTCACGGCCTCGCAGCCGTTGTTCCTTATGGAAGAGAAGAAACAGTTGTAGACAGGGGTCTGCACGAGTACCCGGTCTCCCGGGACAGTCATGGCCTTGATTATGGCGGAGACCGCCGGGACCACCCCGGAGGTGTAGATTATCCAGTCCTTCTCTATCTGGAGCCCGTGCCGCCGGGAGAACCAGCCTGTGACGGCATCGTAATATGCGTCAGGGACTTTCGTATAGCCGAAAATCCCGTGGCTGACGCGTTCCAGGAGGG
>JADIMQ010000081.1 GCA_017694655.1 Candidatus Cryptobacteroides merdigallinarum | reverse complement strand
TTTCATTGCTTTTCCTCGTTCCGCCTCGGACATATCGGAATACATTCCGACATGCCACTCGGCTTACCACTCGGTTAGGGGGATCTCGCACCTACCCGGTGCGGTCCCTACGGGACTTTTGGGTAACCCTCAAACGTCTTTCTTCGAAACCATTGACGAACAGAGTGCAATTGTGCTTGCATGCATTGCCGAGATGAGAATATGAAGTGCAACGCCGCAGAGCGAAGCGCAGGCGTACAGCTTACACCACGTTATTCCGCCACGGCCGGTGCGTCAGAACGGACGATATGCACCGACAACTCATAAAGAAGAAACAACGGCACAAACACCAGCATCAGAGAAAAAGGATCCCCGGAAGGCGTAATGATTGCGGAAAGCACAAGAAGCACCACAACAGCGTGCCTCCGGTATTTCTGGAGGAATTCCTTGTGGAGAATGCCGAGGCGGGAAAGCAGCCAGGCAAGCAGGGGAAGCTCGAAGACGATGCCCATTATGAATATCATGCCGAGGAAGTTGTTCATGTAGGAGTTCAGGGATATCTGGTTGGAAATGGTCTGGCTGACCTGGTAGCCGGCAAGGAAGCGGAATGTGAATGGGAAGATAAGACAGTATCCAACGGCGCAGCCGAGGAAGAACATGAAGGTGCCGTAGAAGAATGCCCGGGCGACGGATTTCTCCTCGTTCTCGAACAGGGCGGGCCTGACGAATTTCCACAGCTCATAGACGATATAGGGGAAGACAAGCACAAGGGACAACCAGAAGGAGGTGGTGATGTGCGTCATGAACTGGGAGGCTACGTTGATGTTTATTATGTCAACGGAAAAGCCGTCATCGGAGAAGTCAGGGAAAAACGGGATGACGCGGCCGATGGCAGCGAACCATCTGTAGACGAAAAAATCGGAGGAGGCCGGCCCCAGGATGAATGTATCGAAGATGTGCGGCATCGCTATGAAACAGGCAACGACAAGCACCATCAGGACAGCTGCTATCCTGATGAGAGACCATCGCAGGACCTCGAGATGATCCCAGAATGTCATCCGGGAATCTTCCGGCACCTGGCTTTCCGTCACTGGAGTTTCCGCCTCGGACATCCGGAACTACTGGTTGTCTTTTGCCGTTTCAGGCTTACTGGCAGAGGATTTTGCGGGACCCTGACTTGAAGGAGCCGTAGAAGAAGTGTCCGGTGCATCAGGGTCCAGGTTCTTCTCGACCTCGTTCATCCCTTCCTTGAAGCTCTTGACCCCTTTCCCGAGACCTTTCATCAGCTCCGGGATTTTCCTGCCTCCGAAGAAAAGAAGGACGACAAGGGCTATGATCAGGATTTCACCTGCACCGATATTGCCCAAAAAAAGTAACTTTTCCATTATTTCATCATTGTTTTATGCAAATATACCAGTTTCCGGCCATTAACGCAAGAGAACGGGGTCCTTACCTGAAAACAAGGGTGAACACAGTGGAGGAACTGTCGCTCCGGGCAAGGCGCAGCGACCCTCCGTGAAGACGCATTATCTGCCTGGAAATGCTCAGCCCGATACCGGTGCCGGAGGGCTTCGTCGTGAAGAACGGGACAAAAATCTCCTCCTGGCTTTCCCGGCTTATCGGGGCCCCGTCGTTCGACACCTCCACCACGACACTCTCCATACTGTCGATAAAAGCCGTGACATCCAGCCGGTGCGCCCCAGCCTGCAGAGCATTGCGGAAAAGGTTGACCATAATCTGCGCTATCTGGTCCTCGTCAGCATACAGGAGAATGTCCTCCGAAAGTTCATTGTATGAAAATACGGCCCCGGCAGCCTGCAACTGGCTTTCCGTAAGCTCCCTTACCCTGTCCACGAGCTCCTTGAGGTAGAAAGCCTTCTTTACCGGGGCAGCCAGATGGGTAAGGCTCCGGTAGGACTCCACGAATTTCATCAGGCCCCGTGAAGAGGACGCTATGGTCTCCAGCCCTGCCTTCAGGTCCGCTCCGGAAGCATGTACGAGGGATTCGCTCAAGGACGATATAGGGCTCACCGTGTTCATGATCTCATGGGTAAGGACACGGACAAGCCGGGTCCACGACTCTGTCTCATTTTCCTCCATATCGGAACTTATGTCGTTGAAGACCAGTATCCTGACCCTGCGCCCGGAAAGTTCAGCCGATGAAGCGGAGATGGAGATTGTGCGTATGGATGACTCGGTGCTGTAGCTCGCTTTCTCGTCATGGCCTTCCTCGACCCTCAAGAAAGCCTCGTAAAGCCCGCTGTCCATACGCCTTAACTGCCTCAGGTTCACTATCCCGGACACTCCGAGCAGCTCCAGGGCCCTGGCGTTGGTGTAGCTGACCCTCCCGTCGCTTGCGTCCGCCACGATGATTCCGGTGCGTACATTGTCCAGCATGAGCCCATAGTACCTTTCCTGCTCCATGACTACGGCCTTTTCCCTGTCGAATATCGACTTTATCCGGTTCAGGGACCTGTTCAGCTTCCTGTCAAAGACCCGATGTTCGCTGAACCGGAAATTGGTCTCGCCGTCCTCAAGGGCATCCAGCATATACTCCAGCTTCTTCCGTGTCCTCGCCGTGGAGAAGAACGCGGCAAGGATGACTGCCGATACCAGCACCGCAGCCGATATGATGATCACAGGAGCCATATCATATACCGTATTTCTTCAGTTTGCTGTACAAGGTCGGACGGCTGATGTCCAGGGCCTTGGCAACGAGGGAAAGGTTCCCGTTGTACTTTCTTACGGCCGCCCTGACAGCCCTCTCCTCCACCATCTCCAGGGTCTCATCCCCGTCCGGGAGATCTCCCGGCTGGACATCTTCCCGCAAGGGAGGAAGCATGAGGTCTCCTGCCGTAAGCAAGGAGTTGTCGGACAGAATCACCGCCTTCTCAATACAGTTCTGCAGTTCCCTGATATTTCCGCTCCAGCGGTATGACAGCAGAGCTTTCTCCGCACCGGGAGCAAGCCCGTATACCTTCCTGCGGTATTTTTCCGAAAAACGCTTGAGAAAGAGTCCGGCAAGAGGGATAATCTCGTCCTGCCTGTTCCTCAAAGGAGGAATATGCAGCTGGATGGTGTTTATCCTGTAATAGAGGTCCTCCCTGAAATCCCCCATCCTGACCATGGCAGGGATATCGGCATTGGTCGCGCACACAAGCCTTATGTCCACCGGAATCTGCCTCGTATCCCCTACCCTCGTCACGGAGCGGGTCTGCAAGACACGCAACAGCTTGGACTGCAGGTGCACAGGTATATTCCCGATCTCGTCGAGGAAAAGAGTCCCGCCGTCCGCCTGCTCGAACTTGCCCGGATGGTCCGACTTCGCATCCGTGAAGGCACCTTTCACATGACCGAAAAGCTCGCTTTCAAAAAGGGACTCCGTCAGGGAGCCGAGATCCACGCTCACGAAAGGCCCGGTCCGGCGTCCGGACAGTCTGTGTATCTCCCATGCAAGGACATCCTTCCCTGTACCGTTTTCTCCAGTAATGAGGACAGAGGCATCTGTCGGTGCGATTTTCCCGACTGTCCTGCGCAGCTGGAGCATATCGTCGCCCTCTCCCCAGTACATTTCCCGGACCGGTTCCGGTTCCGCTTTCCGGGACCGGCCTGACTTGCCTGCAAGTCTTCCGGAACATGCCTCGGAGAGGATTTCCAGCATCCGTGCGTTGTCCCAGGGTTTCACCACGAAGTCGAAAGCCCCGCGCTTCATCCCCTCCACCGCAAGGGCGACATCCGCATAGGCGGTGAACAGCACCACCTCCACGTCCGGATGGCTGTGCTTTATCTCGGAGAGCCAGTAAAGGCCTTCGTTGCCCGTATTGATATCCCTGTGGAAATTCATGTCCAGCAGGACGGCATCAGGACGGAAAGAGTCCATCATGCCGGGCAGCCCGTTAGGGGAAGGTATCAGTTCGACGGCAGCGAAGTGCATCTGCAGCAGGATCTTCAGTGACGAGCGGATACCGGCGTTGTCATCGACAACAAGTATTCTTCCTTTCTTTTGCATAAGGCAAATATCGATGTTCCAGGCACTAATATAAGACATTTATGCCATTACGTAAAGAAATTTTACATAACGCAAATAAAATTGTAAAGAAACTTTACATCAAAAATGATTTATCCACACAACATTACATTGATTTCCAATACATTGACACCCATGGCACGGCGTATGCCTTTATGATTGCCAGCCAAAGTGCCTCAAGTAGAGAATGAAGAAAGACAAGGTAAATACAATAATCCGCAGGCTCGCATCCGCCTGCCTCTTTGCAGCCGCATCATGGCACTGGGTGGCATCCGCACAGGACACCGCGGTCTTCACCCTGCGGGACTGCATGGAATACGCCATCTCGAATTCCACCCAGGTCAGGATACAGCAGGCGGATAACGGGGACAGCCAGATAGCCCGGAGACAGGCAATCCTTTCCGCCTTCACCCCGTCGGTCAGCGGGAGCGCCGGCATATACTCAAGCTTCGGAAGGGCAATCGACCCTGAATCAAATACCTACAGGACGTCCTCATCCCTCAACAACTCCTATTCCGTATCGGCAGGAATCAATCTTTTCAACGGGTTCGAGGCAGTAAATAACCTTCGCATTACCAGGACAGCCCTGGCTATGGGCCTGAACATGGAGCAGCAGATAAAGGACCGGATATGCCTCGCCACCATCGAGGCTTACTGCAACGTGGTCTACTACACACAGCTCTGCAGAATCATCGGCGAGCAGGTAAAAACCGCGGAAGCCAGTCTCGTCCTCGTCAGGAAACAGGAGGAGCTGGGACAGAAAAGCCATGCGGATGCAGTCCAGGCTGAAGCGGACCTTGCAGACAAGAAATATAGCCTGACTTCCACAAGAAATATGCTCTCGGATGCACTCATTTCCCTGAAAGACGTGATGTTCTGGCCCATTACAGAGCCACTCGAGATAGATACGGCAGCAGTGGAGGAAGAGGCAGGGCGATACGGAGACCTGCCGGGCCATGACGGTCCCGGTGCGGAAGAGACAATCGGCAAGGCCCTGGAGACACTTCCGGACATATTCATAGCAAAAGGCAGGATGGATAATGCAAGACTGGAGCTCCGCACGGCAAAATGGAAATTTGTCCCGTCCCTGTCCCTCCATGCGGGATGGTCGACAAGTTATTATACATACCCCGGGCAGGATGGATATGTGGCATCCCCTTTCTGGAACCAGTTCCGCAACAACGGAGGGGAATATATCCAGCTGTCTCTCTCCATACCGATTTTCAACCGGTTATCGAGGCATTCCGACGTGGCAAGGAAAAAGAATGCATACAAAAGGGCAGAAGCGCAGTACGAACAGACAGTAAGGGAAGTAGAGGCTGAAGTATGCCGGGCAATCCAGGACAGGGACGGGGCTGAAGCGGCATTTCTCCTGGCAGACAGAAGGGCTGCAGTCCAGAAGGAGTCGTTCAGGTTAAGCTCGAGACAGTTCGAACAGGGGCTGATATCTTCAATCGAGTACCAGACCGTCTCCGGCAATCTGCTCAAAGCCCTGGCAGAAAGGCTGGACGCCATGCTTCAGTACCATATAAAGAAAAGGATAGTAGAATATTATAACGGGACCAGCTATATTGAACAGGAATAACCAGGACTATGGACAGGAAATTGGAAAAGAAAAGAGGCGTCACGCTCATGTTCAGCCGCAAGGCCCTCCCGTACTGGGCAGGTGCCCTGATGCTGGGAGTCACGTTGTGGGCTCTCCTGCATGACAATTCCTCCACTTTCAGGACAAGCAGGGACACTGTGACGACGGGCAAAGCCATCGCCGGGGAATTCAACGACTACATCAGGATCAGCGGTCAGGTCCAGCCCATGACAACCATACAGATAAGTCCGCTGGAAGGCGGAGTAGTGGAAGAAATCATCGCCGAGGAAGGGAGCATGGTGAAAAAGGGTGAAGAGATATTGAGGATGAGCAATGAAAACCTTGACCTGCAGATACTCAACGCTGAAGCCGAACTTGCGGAAAAGGAGAACATCCTGCGCAACACAATGATATCCATGGAGCAGCAGAAGCTGAACGTTAAGCAGGAAAAGCTCCAGCTCCAGATGGAGGTCCGCAGATACGGGAGGATATACGGGCAGCAGAAAGCCCTCTACGAGGAAAGGCTCATAGCAAAAGAAACCTGGCTGCAGGCCGAAGAAGACTATCTGCTTGCGGTGGACAAACTTGAACTTGTAAAAAACAGGGAACTGCAGGACAGCCTGTACCGGACAGTCGAGATAGAACAGATGGAGGAAAGCCTCGAGAATATGCGGCTCAATATGGAGATGATACGCAGACGGAAAGAAAACCTGACGGTCAAGGCCCCGGCAGACGGCGAACTCGGGCTGCTGGATGCCGTGCTCGGGCAGAACATAAACTCCGGCTCAAGGATAGGACAGATAAACGACCTTTCGAGCTACAAGATCGAAGCCCTGATAGACGAGCACTACATCGACAGGGTATCGGCAGGTCTGGAAGCCATGTTTGAAAGGCAGGACGGGACCTACAGGGCGGTCATACGCAAGATATATCCGGAGGTCCGGGACGGGAAGTTCAAGGCTGACTTCAGGTTCACCGGGAAACAGCCGGAAAACATCCGCACAGGGCAGACATACTATATGGACCTGCAGCTCGGACAGCCGGAAGAGGCCATACTCATACCCCGTGGCACATTCTACCAGCATACCGGCGGGAAATGGATATATGTCCTCTCGCAGGACGGGACCAGGGCGTTCAGGAGAGAGATAAGCATAGGGCGGCAGAACCCGCAGTCCTATGAAGTGGAGAGCGGACTGGAGCCCGGAGAAGAGGTCATCATCTCCGGCTACGGATCTTTAAAGGACAACGATATCCTGATATTCAGATAGTCACGGCATAAGGGCAATCATCGGAGAAACAAAATGCAAACGATATGATAAAAGTAAGGAATCTGTGCAAGGTCTTCCGGACGGAAGAAATCGAGACGACGGCTCTGGACAACGTCTCATTTGAAATCGGGGACGGGGAGTTCGTCGCCATAATGGGGCCCTCCGGATGCGGGAAATCCACGTTGCTGAACATCCTCGGACTTCTTGACAACCCCACTGCCGGCAGTTACGAGCTTTTCGGGCAGGAAGCAGGCAAGCTGAAGGAGAAAGACCGCACCAGGGTCCGTAAAGGGAACATCGGCTTCATCTTCCAGAGTTTCAACCTTATCGATGAGCTCAACGTGTATGAAAATGTGGAGCTTCCGCTGCGTTACCTCAATATCGGGGCCACGGAAAGGAAGCGGAAAGTGACGGAAATCCTGAAAAGGATGAACATCAGCCACAGGGCAAAGCATTTTCCGCAGCAGCTCTCCGGAGGACAGCAGCAGAGGGTGGCGATAGCCCGGGCCGTGGTCGCTTCACCAAGGCTCATCCTCGCCGACGAGCCCACGGGAAACCTCGACTCCAGGAACGGCAAGGAGGTGATGGACCTTCTGTCCGGACTGAACCGCGAAGGGACGACCATCGTGATGGTGACACATTCCCAAAGGGACGCCTCTGTCGCACAGAGGACGATTGACCTCCTGGACGGACGCATTGTCAGCGATGTGGCAAATGAACTTTGACAGGACTGGAAGATTATGCTACGCAACTTTTTTAGTGTAATACGCCATTTCAAGACGGCGTTTCTGCTGAATCTCCTCGGCATGGCAGTGGCTTTCACGGCTTTCATGATGATAATGATGCAGGTGAAGTTCGATACCGGATTCGACACCTGCTATGAAGACGCTGAATCCATATTCAGATTAGACACCTATGATGGAGACGGGTTCCAAGCACCGGCACCGAGGCCTCTGGCAAGGATGTTCATCGCCTCATCCCCGGATATGGATTCGGGCTGCATAACCTCCGTAAGCCATGACATGAAAACCTGGTATGTCGGGGACGGCGACCGGAGGACAGGATTCTACGAGAAAAGCCTTGAGGTATCGCCGGGGATGCCCGAAGTATTCCGTTTCAGGATGACGGAAGGGGATCTGCACTCGCTGGAAGCACCAGGCAGCGCCGTGATTCCGGAAAGCATGGCCAGGAGGATGTTCGGGGATGCCCCGGCTACCGGAAACATGCTGATGACAACGACGGAAGGGAATACCGGCAGGACGATAACCGGGGTCTACAGGGACTTCCCGCGGAACGCGTCAGTCCAGAATGTCATATACCTTTCAATGGACCCGGAGGAAAACTTCGACAACTGGCAGAACTGGAATTATTACTGCTATGTCAGGCTCAGGGATCCGTCCGTGGCAGGGGACATAACCAGGGAATTCGTGGAAAGGTACGAGGTCATGCTATTCGGAGAGAGGAAGCACAATCCTGACGACTTGCCACTGGAACTCCACTCTCTCACCGGGCTGCACTTCCGGTCCGACATATATTTCGACATGCTGCCGAAAACAAGCCGGAACACGGTCTACCTCCTTGTCTCCATCGCTGTCATCATACTGCTCATCTCCGGCATCAACTTCACGAATTTCAGCACGGCACTCACCCCCATGAGGATACACGGCATAAACACCCGGAAGATCCTCGGCAGCACGGATGCCTCAATCCGGGGAGGGATAGTATCCGAGGGAATCATGGCAAGCGTCGCCGCCTTCGCCATTTCTCTCCTGCTGCTCTATGCCGTGAAAGGGTCGCCGGCGGCAGGACTTCTCGACAGCGGCATAGACCTGCGGGAGAATGCCGGAATCATAGCCGCGTCTGCCTGTATTGCTGTACTTTTCGGTGTATTGTCAGGCCTCTATCCTGCATTCTATGTGACATCTATATCTCCGGCGATAGCCCTCAAGGGCAATTTCGGGCTTTCACCGTCGGGAAAGAGGATAAGGACCATACTTGTCGGAGTCCAGTTCACGGCGTCCTTCATACTTATCATCACGGCATCCTTCATATATATGCAGAACAGGTTCATGCTCAAGGCCCCGCTCGGATTCGACAAGGACTGCATCATCAGCACGGACATAAACGGCAATATCCGGAAGAATCTGGACGCATTCAGCGGCGAGATACGCAAGATTGCCGGAGTGGAGGACATAGCGTTCACCCAACTCAACATAGGTGTTGCAGATTTCTATCCAACATGGATAAGAAGTTACAAAGATGAAAGAATATCCTTCTCCTGTATTTCAGTAAGCTATAATTTCCTGGACGTGATGGGCATAGAAATGTCCGGAGGCAGGGATTTCAGAGAAGATGACCTGCAGGCTGAAGACGCCAGATACATCTTCAACGAGACCGCCAGGAAGCAGTACGGGATGGAGGCCGGAGACCGTATGGACAACGGGGAAATCACAGGTTTCGTCTCCGACATAAATTTCACGTCCATGAGGAAATCCGTCACGCCTATGGCGTTCCTCCTTTACCCCGAGAAAAACTTATCCTGTGCAGTCATCAAGGTCAGCTCCGGGACAGATCTACGGGAAGCAAGGCAGGAAATAGAGGAATGCCTGGACAGGTTCGACCCGGAATTCCCGTTTGAAGTGGTGTTCTACGACACCATGCTCGAATATACCTACCAGAAAGAGCGGAGGACAGGCTCGCTCATTACCCTGTTCAGCCTCGTCGCCATATTCATAACCATTACCGGAGTGTTCTCCCTCGTGGTGTTCGACTGCCAGTACCGCAGGAAAGAGACGGCCGTCAGGAAGGTGCTCGGTGCAACGGCAGGCGAGATAACCAGGTTGTTCTGCAGGTCCTACGCCATACTGCTCTGCATCTGCTTTCTTGTCGGCGCCCCGACAGCCTGCATCATAACGGCAAGATGGCTCGAGGGCTTCGCATACCGCATCGGCATGCAGTGGTGGGTATTCGTCGCCGCTTTCGCCGCCGTGTCCGCCGTCACGCTGCTTACCGTCATCTGGCAGAGCGGCAGGACAGCGAACGAGAACCCTGTCAACAATCTGCGCAACGAATAAGAGGTTTCCTGCAGGGACATCTTCAGAAATCTATTATCTTTGCGCTGCTGATTTTATTTCAACTAATTTTTTCCGGAAAATGAACAGGAGCATAATCACGGTCGTCGGGAAAGACACCGTAGGTATAATAGCAGAGGTCTGCGCCTACCTTGCGTCGCAGAACATCAACATCCTCGACATCACCCAGACCATAGTCCAGGGCTATTTCAACATGATGATGATCGTGGACACGGGGAACATCACGGAAGACTTCCACAAGCTCGCCTCCGACCTGGAGAAGCTCGGAGGGAAGATAGGGGTACAGATCAAGTGCCAGCGGGAGGAGATTTTCGAGAAAATGCACAGGATATGATCAACATAAACGAAGTCATCGAGACCAACCGGATGATCGAGAAGGAGAATCTCGACGTCCGGACCATAACCCTGGGGATAAGCCTGCTCGACTGTGCCTCGTCCGATGTCGGGGAGGTGTGCTCGAGGATAAGGGAGAAGATTGTGCGGGTCGCCGGTAACCTTGCCAGGACCGCGGAGAATATTTCCATGGAGTACGGTATCCCGATAGTGAACAAGAGGATATCCATTACCCCGGCCGCCATTGTCGGGGCAGCGGCCTGCAAGACTCCGGAAGACTATGTCAGGATTGCGGTGGCTCTCGACGAAGCCGCCGCCGAAACGGGGGTGAACTTCCTCGGAGGATATTCCGCCATCGTCTCCAAAGGCATGACCGGAAGCGACCGTCTCCTGATAGAGTCCATCCCGGAGGCCCTTGCAAGGACATCCCGCGTGTGCAGCTCGGTCAACGTCGGGAGCACGAAGACTGGGATAAACATGGACGCCGTAAGGATGATGGGAGAGATTGTGAAGAAGACGGCCAGCCTCACCAGCGAGAAGGATTCCCTGGGCTGCGCCAAGCTCGTGGTACTGTGCAACGCACCGGATGACAATCCGTTCATGGCAGGGGCATTCCACGGGGTTACTGAGACCGATGCCATAATCAACGTCGGGGTAAGCGGCCCCGGGGTTGTGAAATACGCACTGGAGAGTGTCCGCGGGGCATCCTTCGAAGTCCTGTGCGAAACCATCAAGAAGACAGCGTTCAAGATTACCCGGGTGGGGCAGCTCGTGGCCCAGGAAGCGTCGCGCAGGCTCGGCATCCCGTTCGGCATAATCGACCTGTCCCTCGCCCCTACACCGGCCATCGGGGACAGCGTGGCTGACATACTCCATGAGATAGGGGTGGAGAAGGCCGGGGCCCCGGGGACGACCGCAGCCCTCGCAATGCTGAACGACCAGGTGAAGAAAGGCGGGGTCATGGCTTCCTCCTACGTGGGAGGGCTCAGCGGGGCCTTCATCCCGGTAAGCGAGGACCAGGGCATGATAGAGGCCGCTGAATGCGGCGCCCTGACCATAGAGAAGCTCGAGGCGATGACCTGCGTCTGCTCCGTAGGGCTGGACATGATAGCCATACCGGGCGACACCCCTGCGGCCACCATCTCCGGCATCATAGCTGACGAGGCCGCCATAGGGATGGTGAACCAGAAGACCACCGCAGTGAGGATAATCCCTGTCGTGGGGAAGACTGTGGGGGACAGCGTGGAGTTCGGCGGGCTGCTCGGCCACGCCCCGGTGATGCCGGTGAACAGGTTCGGGTGCGAAGACTTCATACGGCGCGAGGGACGTATCCCCGCGCCGATACACAGCTTCAAGAACTGACACGGTTACAGGACCTGGCGGCTACAGCGCAGCCAGGTTCTGTGCATTCACTATATTCTTGCCTTCCGGAGTGTAGGCGAAGGCCATCCGGTCCGCGTAGGCCTTCTCGACCTTTCCGCGGACTATCTTCATGGTGCTGTTGACCATGTGGTTCTTCTCCGTGAAAGGTTCAGGGAGCACGCAGACAGCGGCCGGCAGCCATCTTTCAGGGAATGCCCCATAGTTTTTCCCGCCTTTCCGGTAGGAATTGACCTCGTCCTGGATTTTGCCGAGCATGAGTTTCTTCCCTTCTTCCGAATCAGGGGATACGCCCGGAGCCGAGTCCTTGAGCCACGACTTCAGTGCCTCCTTGTTCGGCACAAGCAGGGCTATGGTATAAGGGTCCTGGCTGTTGTGCAGCACTACCTGGTCGATGAACCTGGAGTTTTCCACGAGAGACTCCTCTATTCCTTCCGGACTGTATTTCTCCCCGTCGGCACTGATAAGCAGAGACTTGAACCTTCCCACCACATACAGGAAGTCCTTGTCCCTCATATATCCCATGTCCCCCGTATGGAGCCAGCCGTCCACTACGGTCTCGGCGGTGGATTTCGGATTTTTCCAGTAGCCGGCCATCACGTTCTCCCCGCGGATCACGATCTCGCCTTTCTGCCCGTAAGGAAGCTCCTTCCCGTCCTCGTCACATATCTTTATGTCCATAGGCTTCACCACACATCCGGACGAGCCGAGGATATGCTTCGCAGGGGCGTTCGCCGAGATTATCGGGGTGGCCTCCGAAAGCCCGTAGCCCTGGTACATGGGGATACCTATCGCATAGTAATATCTCTGCAGGTCGATGTCGAGGAGTGCGCCTCCGCCGACAAAGAACTTCATCTTCCCTCCGAGCCCCTGGCGGACGTTCCTGAATATGAGCCTGTCGAACAGTGACATGAGCGGTTTTTTCCACAGCTGCAGAAATCCGCCCTTGTTATAGCCTTCCCTGTTGTAGGATATGGCGAGGTCCAGGGCGAAGTTGTAGAGTTTCTCCACCTTGGGGCCCTTGGCCTTGATACCCGCCTCTATGTTCTTCTTGAAATTCTTTGCAAGGGCAGGGACACTGAGCATCACCGTAGGCTGGAGCTCCTTGATGCTCATCGGGATGTTGCGCAGGGCCTCCATAGGTGTCCTGCCTGCGGGGACCGTGCCTATAGAGGCCCCGTAGGACATCATGGTATAGAATCCCGCGACATGGGCGAAACAATGGTCAAGAGGCAGTATTATCAGCATCCTGTCCTCCGGCGTGACGCCGATGACCGACTGCGCCTGCTCCACGTTGGCAGTATAGTTCCTGTGGGTCAGGAGTATGCCTTTCGGGTCGGCGGTGGTGCCGGAAGTATAGCTTATGTTGGCATAGTCGTCCGGGCCGACGGACCTGTACCTCTGTTCGAACATGTCCATGTGCTCCGCCAGGAAGGCATCGCCCATCCTGCACACCTCGTGGAAAGGTATCTCCTTTTCCCCGTATTCGGGAAGCTCGTCCAGGACTATGACCTTCTCAACCAGGGGAAGGTCTGCAAGTATCTTCCTCACCTTCGGGAGCTGCCCGGCGGAGACCATTATGTACTTGGAGTCGGAATGCCGTATCCTGAAGACCAGGTCGCTGCTTTCTTCCAGCTTGACGGACAGGGGCACATTCACCGCCCCCGCGTAAAGTATCCCGAGCTCGCCGGTAACCCAGGCGTTCCTCCCTTCCGAAAGCAGGGCCACCTTCTCCCCCTTCTGCACCCCGAGGGCCATGAGCCCGGCCCCGGCACGGTAGGCCTCCTTCCTTGTCTGTTCAAATGTGGTGGGCTCCCACACGTCGCCATGTTTCTCCCAGAGGAATGTATTCCCCGCATACTGCCTCGTGTACTTTTCCACGAACTGTATGATCGTAAGTCTTTCAGCTGCCATATCCTATATTCGTAAAAAGGTTATTCCACATCCTTGAACAGGCCGAACAGCTCGGCATCTATACGGTCGGTGACGGTCTGGAAATCCTCCGGGTGGTTCTCGAACTTTATCTCGTCCACGTCCAGTATCAGGAGCCTGTGCCTGTAGTCCTTTATCCATTTCTCGTACCTGTCGTTCAGCCCCGTGATATAGTCGATACGGATGCTCTTCTCGTACTCCCTGCCCCGTTTCTGTATCTGGCTCACGAGGTTGGGGATGCTCGAGCGCAGATATATCAGCAGGTCCGGCGGATTCACCAGTGACATCATGAGGTCGAACAGGTCGGAATAGTTCTCGAAGTCCCGGGTACTCATCAGGCCCATCGAATGCAGGTTCGGGGCGAATATCCTGGCGTCCTCGTAGATTGTCCTGTCCTGGATGATGACGTCCTGGCACCTGGATATCTCCACCACGTCCTTGAACCTCTTGTTCAGGAAGTAGATCTGGAGATTGAAGGACCACCTTTCCATATCCTCGTAGAAATCGGCAAGATAAGGGTTGTAGTCCACGGATTCGAATTTCGGCGTCCAGCCGTAGTGAGCGGCGAGCATCTTGGTCAGAGTCGTCTTCCCGCTGCCGATATTTCCTGCGATAGCTATGTGCATAAGTCTCTGTAATTAAATCATTTCACAAAACGAAACGGCCGGGGACACGCCACGGAAGAAGGATTTCCATCCCGGCATATCCCCGGCACGAGTGCTCCGGCAAATTTAAGAAACTGTTTTGAATATTCACGACATTAATTCATGAAGTATTCCCGGAGATGTACTCCGGCTGGAGGACTTTTCACTAAAGCCCGTCTCCGCCTCCCGCTATGTCACCGATGTCCACCGCCTGGAAAACTATCTGGGAGACACTCCCTTCGTAGAGGATGCCCACGGTCTTCCTGTCTATCATGGTGAGGCAGGAATAGCCCCAGCCCTCCTCCTCGTCCAGGAGCAGGGAATTTTCCGGGAGCCAGGTTTCGCCTCCGTCCAGGCTGGCCTTGACGGTGATATGGCTGCGGCCCTTTTCCGTATCGGGATTGGAGAAAAGCAGGATATCCTTCCCGAGCACGTTATCTTCCGCCGGGACGTGCAGCAGCCCGGCCATGCACACCGGCTCCCTGAGCTTCCCCGTGGAACTGTGCTCTGTCCAGGTCCGTCCGAAGTCGGAAGTGGTGCACACCACCCGGCCTGTCCTGAGGTTGTTCCTCATGTTCAGCATAAGCACCCCCGGGCTGACTTCCGCGACCTGGGATTCGGTGGTATTGGCCCGGGCAGGGCCATGGCACAGCCATGTCCGCCCGTGGTCCCTGCTGTACATTATCCCGGCACTCGGGACCATGTCCGGCCCGACATACTGTACGGGGAACACCAGGGTCCCGTCCTTCATGGAAATACCGCGCCCTGGCCCCTGGAGAGTGAATCTCCAGTCCCTGTGCTTGACCTGCGAGGTGATGTTGCGCGGCTCCGACCAGGTGCGGCCGTCATCCTTGCTGCTGACTATCATCAGCTGGGCCGTCTCCTCCGGGGAAAAACCGTCACCGACCTTGTTCCAGGCCCGTCCGTTCCCCAGTCCGTGGGTCCACACGGCAACCACGAATATCTCCCCCGTCGCCTCGTCCACGAGTACGGCAGGGTCGCCTATGCCGTTCTGGGCCTGGGGCAGGCCGCCCCATTCGCCCATGTCCATGATAATCCTCATCTTCTCCCAGCTGCGGCCCCCGTCCGTGCTCCGGCTCATGCCGACGTCTATATCCTCCTGAAGGTCGAAGGTAGTATAGTGGCGCACGTCATATACCGCTATCAGGGTCCCCTGCGGAGTCGTGGCTATTCCAGGGATACGGTACGCGAACACCCCGTCATCCCCGTGGTTCCGTAGCCCGACGGCAAGTCTCCTGTCTACAGGACCTTCCTGCTCCAGCGGAGCCACGGAGCCGTCTATCCTGGCTTCCGTGACTTCCAGCCTGCAGACAGCGGACAAGTCCTGTATCCCCGCCCCGTCCAGATTCAGGCTGACATGGAACCAGTTCCGTCCCTTGACCAGCCTTTTCCCGGAGCCGAGGAAGACAGTCCCGTCCCTGCCCGGTTTCCGGCGGTCCTGGAGCATGGCATAATCCGGTTCGGAGAATATCCTCTGGGAGCCGCCGCAACGGGCGAACACAGACTTTATCGCCTGGGATTCCGTCTCCGAATGCAGAGGGCACATCGTCCCGGTGTACAGGAGGCTGACATCCTTCACGGCAGCCTCCGGAAGCCCCGACACGGCGACCGTGACCCCGTCAAGCGTCAGGTCCTCCCCCGAGGCATTGTCGATGCACAGCACCGCAAGCGGGCCGCTGCATTCCCCGACCAGGACCGGGATGCATACATTCTTTACATCCACCACCGGACATGTATTCCTGCAGGCTCCCGTATCCGGCATCAGGAGAGCCGCCAACACCGCTGAAGCGGCGGCAAAAATTCGTTTCATCTGATTTTTCATTATATTCCTCAAATCCCCCGGCTGGCGTCGCGGCCCTGGGCTATTCCATATTATCAGTCTTTGGCCTGAGTACGGACAACTGTATCAGGAGGGCCACCGCGATGACGGCGGCAAGCACGGCGAAACCGGAACCGAGGTTACCCCCGTCGGCCCATTTACCGAGCACCTCGGTGCAGAAAGCCCCGGCGAAGACCCCGACCATGTTCATTATACCATAGGCCGTGGCCCTGAGCCTGGAAGGAACGAACTGGCAAAGGATAGGCATGTTGTTGGTGTCGAACATCCCGTACCCGATACCGAAAAAGAGCCCGGCGGCCACCGCCGCGGTCATGCCGTGCCCGAGGCCCAGGAGAAGGAGAGCAGGAATCATGAGCCCGAGACCAATGGCACTCGTATAGATACGCCCTTTCAGATTCCTCCTGACCCACCTGTCGGACAGCGGGCCTCCTATCATGACCCCGATAAACGAGGAAAAGGCTATCGTGATGGTCGACACCGGCCCGGCCGAAGACATCGGGATGCCCGTACTGTCGGCGAACAGGGTCGGGAGCCAGTTCTTGGTAGCCCATCCCGGGAGGGATGAGGACGCGAAGTAGAAGAGCACCACCCAGAAGGCTATATTGGAAAATATCATGGCGAAGCCTTTCAGAACAGGTATCTTCTCCCCGGCAGGGACTTCAGGGACAGCTCCGGCAGCCCGGTCCGTCTTCCTGTCCTTCAGGAGGAAGGCCAGGACCACCGCGTAAGCTATGCCGATGACACCCAGCCAGTGGAATGTCTCCTGCCAGGAAAACATGGCGGCTATTGTTGCCCCGAAACCTCCTATGGCCTGTCCCATATAGAGTCCGGTCATGTGTATCCCCACGGCGAAGCTGCGGGCCTTGCCAGTATGGAAATCCGCAATCAGGGAGAGGCTGGCCGGGATATAGAGGGCCTCGCTGACCCCCATGAGGGCCCTGAGCCAATAAATCTGCGTGAAGGATGTGGACCATCCCATAAGAAGGGTGACTGACGACCAGACGCACAGGGACCCTATGATAAGCCATTTCCGGCTTATCCTGTCGGCTACGGCACCGGCGAAGGGGCTCACCAGCCCGTATATCCACAGGAAGATGGCCATGAGCCGGCCGAAATTAGCCGCCGACTCCAGTTCTGCAATATCCATGGCCATGGCCTCCCTCATCGTGGAGAGCATCTGCCTGTCCATATAGTTCAGCAGGGCCACCACCCAGAGCAGGGCGACGGCTATCCACGGATATATATCATTGTATTTCTTGCTGTTCATGATTATTTTCCTATTGATAACTGATATGCTTCCGGAGTCCTTATCCCCGGCTTGACCTCACCTCCGGCAATGATCATGTCCGGGCCATGGAAGCCTGTGGCCGCCCCCGCCTTCGCCAGCCTGGAGTCCCGGTACACCAGGGACCATTCCCCGGACCGCGGGTCGAAGGCGTACATACGGTCACAGAACCTGTAATATGACGGCTTCCTGAGCATGTATGCATGGAATTCTTCCGGACCGAGCCCGAGTGCCCTGGTGAAGACATCCCTGTCCACGCCGCCGGCCACATAGAATCTCCCGTCAGGTCCGGCGGCCCCTCCTGCACCGGTCAGGGTCCTGCCGTCCGGGGAGGGGGCCATGGTCCATTCCCTCGAGGAGAAATCGAGGAAATAGCCTTTCCCCACGGCGGCTTTCCGTTCCGGATTGTAACCTCCCCACACATACAGCCCCCGGCCGTCGGAAAAGGCCACCGGCTGCACGAGCGGTTCCGGCAGTTCCGCAATCACCTCCCAGCCTGACACCCCGGAACGGGGAGAAGCCAGCACCGCCAGGTTAGGGATGTTTCCGCTCAACCCTCCGGCCAGGTAGACATTGCTGTCATCCACGGCGGAGGCACACTGCTCCAGAGGAAACGGGAGTGGAAGCCGTTCCGAGACACGGACGGAATCCCCGTCCGGGAAAAGCTCATACACACCGTCCAGGCTCCCGGCACCGGAAGCACCCCCGGCAATCAGCAGGGAGGTGTCAAGTACTGCCGAAGCCCCGTATGCCGCCGGCACTGGCAGGGCACCGGCCTTCTTCCATACAAGGTTCCCGGACAGGTCCCGGCCCAGGACCAGGATATCGTCATGGAATTTCTTCCTCCCGCCTTCCGAGGCAGGGACATCGGGGAAATTGGCCCCGCCGGCGAGGATGAAGACATCGCCTGCCGCCCCGCAGTACTGGGCCGAGACCCCCTGCAGGAAAGCGGAGCCGGAAGCCGGGGAAGAAGAAATCATCTGCACCGGAGCCCTGTGCCGTCCTCCTCCCTGGCCGCAAGACACGGCAAGGAGCAGGACGGCAAGACATACAGGATACAGGCGGCCGCTCATTCCGTAAGGTACCCTTCGTTCTGCTTGACAAGGTTGTCCTTGGAAAGCACACCTGCGTCTATCGGCCACACGAGCTTCAGCTCGTTGCCGTCCACAAGGTCGAGGGCGTGCCTGCCCCGGGACATCCTCCGTACGTCGAACCATCTCTTTCCTTCCGCGACGAACTCCACGGCCCTCTCCTGAAGGATGGCTTCCTCGGCACTTTCGTAGTCCGAATAAGTGAACGGGTTCACCCCGGCGCCGTATGCCCTGTCCCGCACAAGGTTCATCCAGGTCTCCACCTGTCCCGATTCGCCCTGCTCGTTGTTTATCTCGGCAAGCATAAGGGCCACGTCGCTGTAACGGTAGACAGGGAAATCGTTGGTGAACTGGTTCCTGCCGTTGTTCTCTTCTCCAATGAACTTGCACAGGCATCTTCCGGCGACGGTAATGCCGTCCCCGCCGTTGCGGTAGAACTGGAGCAGGGTGGCGTCCTTCCTCGTGTCATTCCTGGCAATACTGTTGTAGAAATCTTCCGAATACTCGTAGCGGAGGGCTCCGCTGGCAATGTTCAGAGGGTTGTTCAGGGCAGTTCCGTCCTCGTCGCAATACTGCGTGAACGTGGAGACATTGTATGTCCAGTTGCTGTAGAAGTTGGTCTTCTCGTTAAGCCTGTACCTCATGGCGAAAATCACCTCCGGATTGGAATCCTTGTCATAAGGAGAGAAGGCGTCGGCAAAGGAGCCGTTAAGGGAATAGGAACCGGATATGGCCTGCAGGGACTTCTCGGCCTTGTCCAGGTCGCCGGCTATGTCGGAGGAGAACACTTCTGTCTCCTTCAGAGGCCTGACCTTCACTCCCCACAGGTTGACCTCCGCACGCAGGCAGCAGGTAGCCCCGAAGTTCCAGTATTGCTTGTCGGTCTCCGGTGCGGCAAGGGAGGAATACAGGTCGAAAGAACGGTCGGCGTCGTCCCTGACGAACTCCCATATCTGCCTTTCGGTAGCCCTCTCCTTCCTGAGTTCGGCGATTATGCTTGTCATGAGCACATCCGGCTCATCGCAAAGAGGCACTCCTCCCCATGTGCGGAGCATGTAGAAATAATAGAAGGCACGCATCCCGTAGAGTCTCGCGAGGTAGGAGTTCCTGGTATCTTCCGACAGGAAAGGGCACTCGTCGCTTATCTTGTCGATGGCATGGTTTATCTGATAGATGTCCATGTAGAAGTTGCCCCAGTTGGTAAACACCGGGTTGGCCTCGGAAAGATTGTTGGCCACTGCCTCTATATTGTACGCGCCCTCGCCGATGGACGTGACCGATGCGATGCTGAGGGTGCCGCCGCGCAATTCTCCCATCTGCAGGAAAGTCTCCGCACGTTCGCGCATCCTGAACTGCAGCCCCTGCATGAACCGGCTGCACTGCTCTTCCGTGTTCCAGTAGTTGTTTATGGACCACGTGTCTACCGGGGCGAGGTCAAGCGCATTGCACGACACCGCCAGTACCGGCACCAGGAGCAGGTTGATATATTTTCTCAAAATTTTCATGACTGTCTTGTTTTTCCGTTAAAATGTTGCCTTTACCCCGAAGAACACTGTCCGCGGGATGGAATATCCTCCGTTGGAATTAACCCCGTATTCAGGATTATACATTGATGAAGCCGTGATGTAGAACAGGTTCTGCCCGGTCACGGACAGGGTGAGGTCCTGCATCTTTATCGCGCGGACCCATTTTTCAGGAAGGGACCAGCTCAGGGCTATCTCCCTGGCGCAGATGTAACTCTGCTCGTCGTAGAAAATGTTGCTCATCCTGTAGTTGTTCCTGTTCTTCGTGTCGGCATACATCAGGATAGGGTAGGTAGCATCCGGATTTTCCGGAGACCATGTGTCCTTGCTTTCCTTCAGGGTGTTGAAAGTTCCCTGGGAAAGGGCCATGTAATACTGCTTCCTCGCATTCTGGGCGACATAGTCGGCCGCATAGTCGAACCTTGCGTAGAGGGAAAGGCCCTTCCAGTCCACCGAAAGGTTCAGGCCGCCGACCCATCTCGGAATCGTGTTCCCCATACATACCTGGTCGTACTGGTCTATCTTGTTGTCCCCGTTGACATCATAGAAAATCGCGTCTCCCGGCTGGAGAAGCTGTCCACGGGCCTGTTCGTCAGCTGTGAGGGTATTCCACACGGCCGGACCGTAGATTGTACCCGAGGTAGGTGTAGTGTCCACATACCAGCCGTAGTTCTGCAGGTCCTCTTCGCTCCGGACGATGTTCACCATCTGGTAGGCGTATGCCGTCCCGTATTCCTGACCTTCCTGGTATCCTCCCACCCATACAAGGTTCCCGGAGGCGTCATAGACCTGGCTTCCGCCCTGGCGGTTGTTCTCATTGCCGTTATCAGGAAGCTGCAGGATTTTCGAGCGCATATAGGTGGCGTTTCCGCCGAGCTTTATCTTCCAGTCCCTGTTCCGGAAGAGGGTGGCGTCAAACTCGAACTCTATTCCCCGGTTCCTGACACTGCCGTTGTTGGTGTACTGGTTGCCTACGCCCGCGGAGCTCGGGAACGGCACATTGGCAAGCAGGTCGGACGTGACCTTGTTGTATGCCCCGAGAGAAAGGCTGAGCCTGTCCCACAGAACTGCTTCCACGGCGAGGTCCACAGAGGTTGTCTTCTCCCAGCGGAGGTCCGGATAAGGAAGATTGTCTATCAGAATCCCGTAGTCACCGTCGTAGAGTCCGGTCTTGTCGTAGCTTCCCTGGAGGTCGTATGCTCCCGCAAGGATATTGACATTACCGTTCTGCCCGTAACCGGCACGGAGCTTCAGGCTCGTGAGCCAGTTCCTGGACGGAGCCATGAAATTCTCCTTGTGGATGTTCCATGCCGCGCTCACGCCGGGGAAGAAGCCCCATTTGTTGTTGACGAGCTTGGAGTAGCCGTCGTATCTCGCCGAGAATGAGAAGAGATATTTCCCCATATAGTCATAGCTGGCATTCCCGAATACGGACATGCTGCGCTCACGGACATGGGTGGAGTTCATGCTTATGGCGGAGATGTTGTTGTCCTCGGTCTTGTCGATATAGCCGAGGCTTATGAAGTCATCGGTGTCAGAGCCCTGGCCCGCTGCCGAGAGCCCGAAATTGTACTTGTCGTAGAATTCGTAGCCGGCAGTTACGCTGAGGTTGTGGTCATTCCAGGAGTTCTCGTAGTTCACTATAGCATTATAGGTCTGGGAAAGCATCCTCGAATAGCTGGCGGAAGCCTTGCGGTCGCTGTTGTAGGTGCCAGGACGGGTAATATAGGTCTTGTTGAACCTCTCGGTTTCCTTCATGTTGAAATACCACATCCCGTTCAGCTTTACGGACAGGTGGTCTGTGACGGTGAAGTTCAGGCCCTGGGCCATCGAGAACTTGTAGTTTGTGTTCCTCCTGTAGAAACTGTCCTTGGCGGCGTCCCAGTTCCCGTTCTCCCAGTTCGTGGTACAGATGATAGGGTCCCCGTCGAGGTTGTACTGCCTCATCGTAGGAGGGGCCGAGAACATGATTCCGAAGAAGTTGGCGTCACCGCCGCCGATATAGTCGCTCACCTGTGTGCTGTTAGAGCGGGAGAAGTTCAGAGAGCTCACCGACTCCAGCCAGTCCGTGATCTTGTAGGAACCGTTGGTCACGAAGGATATCCTGTCATATCCGGAAACCACCGGGAAACCGTTCTCGTCGTAGTAGCCGAGGCTCGCGTAATACTTGCCCTTCTCGTTTCCCCCTGAAGCGGAAACGTTGTAGTCCTGGGTCAGGGCCATCCCCCTGACAGACACTTCGCTCGGGGTGAACTCATTGTAGATTATGGTCTGCCCGGTGATAGGGTCGGTCATGGCCTTGTACCCCTGGTCCAGCAGGAAGGCGTTTTCGTCGCTAAGGAACATCGGGCTGTACACGCCCTCGACGGCGGCGTTCCCGTCAGCATAGTAGTCGTTCCCTGTCCCGTAAGGCCCGGACGAGGTCAGGAGCGCGTCATTCCCGGAACGGTGGGCGGCCAGCCTCATATAGTACAGGTAGTCGTCGGCCGACAGGAATTCATTGGTCTTCCTGAGGTAGTTGAGTCCGACATTGGCCTTGAAGGATATCTCAGCCTTCCCCACATGTCCCCTCTTGGTGGTAACGAGGACTACTCCGGCATTTGCCTTGGCTCCGTAAAGGGCTGTCGCAGCCGCATCCTTGAGTATTTCTATGGACTCTATATCGTTGGCGTTGATATCATCCATGTTGTCCCTCTGGATCCCGTCAATTACGTACAACGGGGTTCCCGAACCGTCCAGGGCAGCTCCTCCCCTTATGACGATGGATGGTGACGAGCCAGGCTGCCCGGAAGTGGTAGCCACCCTCACACCCGTGACCGTACCGGCCAGGGCGGAAAGGGCATTGGACCTTACACCGTTTTCAAGCACCTCTCCCGAGACCTTGGAAATGGCTGCGGTCAGCTTGTCCCGAGAGACGGTGCGCCCGTATCCGGTGACCACTGACTCGCTCAGGCTCAGGGCATCGTCCTTCAGGGCGACGTTTATCACATTCCTGTCCCCGACAGTCATGGTTTCAGTCATGTAGCTTAGGGAGTTGAAGACAAGTACACTCCCGGCGCCCCGGACCACTATGGAGTATTTGCCGTCAATGTCAGTGACCGCACCGTTGTTGGTGCCCTGTTCCATTACGGCGGCACCTATCAGAGGATTCCCGTCGGAATCCGAGACCGTACCGGTCACAGTCACCCCGGACTGGGCCCCGGCCGCTACTGCGGAAAACAGCAGCACTGCAACAAGCAGAAGCCTGGTTCTGCCTATATTAAATATATTAAAATCAAATAACATGGTCATTAATTTTAGATTCAATAAAAGATATGTCAGAACCAGTATCCCTTGTCCGAGACGGTTCCGGGTATCATGATGACATCAATGCACATCCACTCTGCAGGACGGTTCCCTGATGCCCTCGTGAAGCCTTTCTCCGGGCCGGACTCGAAGACAATTACAAGACGTCCGTCGGAAGCGGAAGTCATGTCGGCATAGCCTGATGCAAGGTCGTAGAGGCAATGCTTCATTGTCCAGGTCTCGGCCCCGGTGATGCTGCGGTACAGGGTCAGGGCGTACCTGTTGTCGTTGTCCGCGGTAGAGGATGTCCCCGTAGGCCCGCACCAGAAGACTGTACCGTCCCCTGTCCCGAAGACACCGGAATGGCAGCCGCCGGAGAGGGACGGAAGGTCGGCAACCTTGGATGCCGAAGACCACGTGGCTCCCCCGTCCCCGGAAAAGGAGGCGTACCTGTCGCTCCCGGCCCGGATGTTCATGACAAGCGAGCCGTCTCCCGCGTCCGCTATCTGGCTCTCGCCGGCCCTTACCTCGGAGGAGGTATTCCAGGTCCTGCCGTTGTCGTCGGAATAGATGCAGATTCCCTTGCTTGAGGAACCGTCGTACTGGCGGGAAGGAAGTATCATCCTGCCGGCATGCTGGCCGCCGCTGATGCGCGTACCGCTCCCTGGCCCGAATCCGGCGCTGAAGCAGCCTGGAACGATGACCTCACCGGTGACATCCTCCGGGGCACTCCACGTCACCCCGTTGTCGGAGGATGAAAGCCTGAATGCCCTGTTGTTGGATGCATCGCTGTTGTCTTTGAGCCACCTGCAGCAGAACAGGAAGATTTCCCCGTTGCCGGCGACCACAGGGACCGGGTCCATGAAGGCATAGTTCCCGCCGTTGGCGGAGCCGGTGAGATTCTGCACAGCGGACCAGGTCTTCCCGTTGTCCGTACTGCGCCTCACCACTATGTCGGTATAGCTCTTGTCCCGCCAGGAGTTGTGCCTCGCCTCGCAGAAGACCAGAAGGGACCCGTCCGCCGCAGTGACCACGGACGGGATGCGCACGGAGTTGGCCTCCGTACCGGAAGCGAATGGCCTGGAAAGGGACTTGTCACCGGACCAGCCCCTGTAGGATATGGAGGTCTCCAGGCTTTCCTCGGCAATGGTGCCTTCGGTCCCTTCCGGTTCAGTCACCGGATATATTGGATTCACCACATCCGGACGCTGTATCTCCTTTCCGGAGCAGGACACGACAGCAGCGCAGAGCAGCAGCATACAGGCCGGAGTGTACAGATAGTTCATTATCATCTTCATATCATTTCTTGTCAGCATTGTTCATCTCAAGTATTTCAGAGCACAGGGCATGGGCCTGCATCATCATCCTCGGTATGTGGAACGGTCCCTTGAACAGGTTCCCCTTGGCCGGCTGGGCCACAGTACCGTCCCTGTGCAGGTATCCGAACCATTCCCCGTGCCCGGCGTCAGGAAAGTGAGCATAGGCGTACTCGTGCGCCCTCCTGTGCATTTCCAGGTATTTCCCGTCTCCGGTGGCGAGGTAGGCGTAGAGGGATGCGATTATGGTCTCGCACTGCGGCCACCAGAACTTCATGTCCTGGGAATAGTCCTGTGGAGGGAAATTCCGGCAGTCGCGGAAATTTATCATCCCGCCGTACTCCATGTCCCAGCCCCAGTCCCAGGCCCAGTCTATCACCGTGGCGGCCATGTCCACAAGACTGCGGTCCCACCCGCGGGACCTGGCAACATCGAGGATGAACCAGCCGGTCTCCATGCAGTGGCCCGGGTTGATGACCCTCCCGTCGCAGGTGTCGATGAACTCGCCCCCAGGCCCGACCGTCTCGAGTATGGTCCTGAACTCCGGATGCATGAAATATCTTGCAAGAGCATCTATGGACCTGTCTATCCGGGCATCCAGCACCGGGTCAGAGGAGACTTCCTTCACTACCATTGCCACATTTATGAGCATCATGGTGATGGAATGGGCCTGGGACGGGATGTATGTCTTCGGCGGGAGGAAGCCAGGAGTGGAGAGCATCCTGAGGATGTTCCTGAACATGGACACGGCTTTCTCTGCATATCCCGCATCCCCGGACGCGGCGGAATACTCGGCCATGGCCATGGCCGCGAAGCATTCCGAGAAGACATAGCGCCTTTTCTGCACCGGCCGCCCGTCAGCGGTAACGGAGAAGAACATGTGTCCGTCAGCGTCGATACAGTGCCTTTCAATGAACTCCAGGGCACTTTTTGCGGCGTCGAGCCACTCTTTCCGGCCTCCGGCCGTACGGTAAGCCCTGGACATCACGAAGCCGAAACGCCCCTGGAACCATACGGACTTTGTACCGTCCATCAGTCTCCCGTCCCGGTCCAGGCAGGTGTACACACCACCGTGCTCCCTGTCAAGGCCGTGTTCCAGCCAGAACGGCAGGATATCGGCCTGCAGGCCACCCATATAGAGGTCCCTGCAGGTCTCGAGAAATGTTTTCTGATTATCTGTCATGAATGAGATATAATTAGTGATGTATGCGCAATCAATAACCGGTATCCTTCATGCAGCGCACTGCATGGCCGATTATCCTCGCGTTGTTGTTCCTCAGGTTGAGGTTGGCATAGTCGAAATAGAAGCGGAATGCGTTATTGTTGGTGTTCGGCATGTTCGTCCAGCATCCCTGCACATAGTTCCCGACCCTGAACAGCTGGAGCTTGCCGCCGTTGTTGAATATCATGCCGCTCATCGGATATGTGGCGCTGCCTGCGCCGGTATTGAATACGAGCCCACCGTTTTCCTTGATATAAGCCTGGTATTCCGCGTCAGAGGCGAAAGTTCCGCCCCAGGATACGTGCCATTGTCCGAAATTGCTCTTCAGGCCATCATTCCCGGCATCGGTAAGGCCTGTCCAGGCATAGCTGTGAGGCACCCTCCATCCCGGAGGACACGGGTCATAGATGGTCTTGTGTCCCGACTCGTTCGACGAAGCCTCGGAATACGGGTTCCCCCAGTAGTCGTCGTGGACTTCCGCCGTCCACATCGGGGCAGTATATACGAACGCCATTGGATACCTGTTCTTGTCTGCATCGCTGAACCCGACCGTCACGGCAGACCATTCCGAGGCGAACGGGGAGCCGGAATCCGAAGACGGCAGAGGAGAAAGCAGCTCTCCCGAGGCGTCATAGGTAGACCTGTAGGATGTTGAAGTATAGCCGTTGTCGTCCGGGCCAGGGAACGGGTCTTTCCTTCCCCACTGGTACATCAGCCCGTATGAGCCGTTGTCTCCAGAGACATTGGTAAGCTGGTCCGTGGTGGCCCCGAGGTTGCGGTCCATCAGGACAGGATTGAGATATTCCGTATACTGCGAATATTTGTCATGTATGGTATATGTCACGGCACTGCCTTCGAGATCCGCATCCGTCACCCATATATGCCAGCTCCAGATTATGTATCCGGCGGCGTCGTACACCGCGATTACGGCATTCCCCTGGCGGAGTCCGGTCCCGGTTTCCCCGGCGGTGGTGAAGTAGACATAGCCGCTGCGCAGGCGCACGTCCGTCAAGAGACCCGGCTCTGTCTGCCAGAGTATCGCAGCCGAGGCCGGCGAGAGAGTCTCAGGAATGATTCCGGCAGCATCCCCGTTCTGTGAATAGCCTGGTGTGGCAGGGGTCGTGACCCCGTTGCCCATGACAGTTGCCGGGAACTTGTACTGCGTACCGGCGAGACCAGCCACGTAGCAGTTGGCCGTGACAGTCCTGCCGTCGTACTGGCTCAGGTCTACGGCACTGTCCTCGAGCACAGACTCATCGTACCCGTCTATCTGCAGGTCCATATTCCCGCTGAATGCCACTCCGCTACCGGTCAGTGAGTACGCCTCGTCGCCCTTGGAGACGTTCACGACCACCTCGCATGAGGAGGCATCCGCCGGCATGGACACGACAGCGTAGCCAGTAAACTTCCCTCCTAGGGTGAAGTCCGCCACATTGAGGGTTATTCCCGGGGCTTCGCCGCCTGTCATTTCCAGGCTGCCGGTCCCTATATCGTAGGTCCAGTCCCCGGTAAGGGTGGCGCCGGGCACATTGATGCTTACGGACTCGAGGTTCCACCCTTCGTATTTTGACGAAGATACGGATATGTGCATCACGTCAAACACGTTTTCCAGGGTGACGTCCACCGCCTCACCTGTGGCTTTCGCCTCCGTGTCCACCGATGCAGCAAGCAGGGAATATTGCAGAAGATGTGTGGAAGATGTCCCGGCCTGTGACTGCTGGGAAGCCAGTGTCCCGGTCAGTTTCGAGGAAACGTTTGTCTCTGAATAAGGATAATATACAAGGAATTTATGGTTTCCGGCATCTACCCCCCCCCCATCGGGAATCCAGGTAGAACATTCCGGTCGCGGTCCCTGCGGAAGCCGCGGAAGCCGTCACGGGCTCGTTCGAGAGACCGAGGGCGTCACAGAAAAGGCCGATCCGGCTGGAGGTCGCCCATGATACCGGAGCGCCGTCCACTTCGGCCGTGCACTTGAGTGTCACCGTATTTTCGGCAGGAGAGGAATAGTCATACCTGTAATCCTCCGCACAGGATACGGCCAGCGCCGCAATTACAGGAAAAGCGGCGGTTTTCATGATTGATAATGAGTGCTTCATATTGATTATATAGTATCAGTGTCCATTGTAGTGTCAGAACCTGTTGCACCTGGAGAAGAAATCTATGGCCTCCAGTTCCTTCTTCATGGAGGCTTCCTCCTCTGCGGTCATGTTGCGGAACGGGACCCGGTTCCGGCCGAGGTCCAGGCCTATGAGCTTCATGATCCGTTTCCCGGCCACTATATTGCCCCTGTAGTTGCATATCACATTTATCACAGCCTGGGCGAAGTTCTGCTTCTCGCGGGCAGTCTCGAGATCCCCGCGCTCCCAGGCCTCGAGGATTCCTGTCAGCTCACGGCCGTTGTAGTTTGTCGTGCCGCCTATTCCGCCCTGTGCGCCTCCCTGGGCCAGGCTCGGGAGCAGGGTCTCATCCTGCCCGTGCAGCATGTCGAACTTGCCGTCCTTGTACAGCCGGCACTGGTTATACTCATAGAGGCTCTCGTATGTGTACTTTATGCCGGCGAAATTTGGGATACGCCCGTCCACCGCCTTCAGGAAATCAAGCATCGGCAGATAGGCCCCGTTGAAGGCAGGTATATGGTAATAGTAGAAAGGCAGGTCCGGCGCAGCCGCAGCTATGGCCTCGCAATATTTCACAAGTTCTTCTATCCTCCCTATCTTTGGGAAGGGAGGAGCCATGGCGCCTATGCCCCAGGCCCCTGAAGCGGCTGCATGGGCCGCAAGGTCCACGCTTTCCTTCAGGCAGCAGCTTCCGACATGAACTATTACCTTGAACCCTTCCGGGACGCAGCCGAGCCACTTCTCGGCCAGAGACTTCCTCTCCTCCGGCGTCAGCATGTAGCCTTCCCCGGAAGATCCGTTGATGAAGACACCCTTCAGCCCGTTCTTGTGCAGCATTGCCGCATATTCCGGGACAGGGCCGAAATCCACGTTCCCGTCCGCATCGAAAGGTGTGAACGGAGCATCGATCAATCCTTTGATTTTTTCCATACCGATACAGTTTGAAATTTGTCAGCAGAGGCTGCTGTCTCCCCCTGAAAACCCGTCAGGGACAACGGCATCCGCCTGATTAGTCTCAACAAATCTATAAAAACATTTTATTTAGGCAATAAAAAATTTAATTAAAATTAATTAAAAATATATCTTATTTATATAAAATTTTAATATAAACAGATAATTTATTAATAAATAATAATTTAAAGTAAAATTTACATATTATTACGTAATTTTAATTATTACATTTTTAAAATAAATATCGCCTATATATTCAATTATATAATCAATATTTTGTTTAATTATCAAAATTATGTGCATTACAATTTGTCCCTGACCGGAAAAAAATTATCTTTGTATAACCCAAAGCAGGAAAGACCATGGTAAATGATTTCTATTTGTCAGGAAAAGGCGGAACAGTGGGCGCGGCCATACGCGACAGCATACTGGGACGGGTGATGAAGCACGGCAGCTTCATAATCTCCGATATTTCAGAAGACACGGGATACAGTCAGACAACGGTGTCAAAATACGTTGCGGAGCTCCTGAAGGACGGCAGGATCACAGAGATAGAGAGGATAAGCCTCCACACGAAGGGGCGCCGGACGGTGCGTTACGGGATAGCCCCCGACACGTATTATTTCGCCGGGGTGGACATGAGGAGCTTCGAGCTGAGCATCGGCATCATAGACTTCACAGGGAAACCCGTCAGGATATGGAGGGACAGGAGCTTCAGGCTCAGGAACACACATGACATACTCGACCGCGTATGCGAGCAGATATGCGGATTCATAGACACCCTCGAAGGCATCGACAGGAAGCGTATAGTCGCCATAAACATCAACATCCCCGGACGGATAAACAGCAACACCGGCACGAGCGCCACAACCTTCAACTTCGAGGAGACGTCGGATGTCCCGCTGACGGACATCCTGAGCGAGAGACTCGGGATGAGGGTCTTCATAGAGAACGACACCAAGGCCATGGCCTACGGAGAATATATGTCCGGGGCCAGCAGGAAATACAGCAACATGCTCTATGTCAACATAGGCTGGGGACTGGGCCTGGGCATCATCATCGACGGGAGGCTCTACTACGGCAAGGACGGGTATTCCGGGGAGATCGGGCACGTGCACTCCTACGACAACAACATCCTCTGCCACTGCGGGAAGAAGGGTTGCGTGGAGACTGAAATATCCATGAGGGCCATACACCGCAAGCTCGTGGAAAGGATAAGGCACGGGGAAACCTCCATACTCTCGGCAAAGGTCAGGGACGGGGAGGAAATCACCCCGGAGGACATAACCGGGGCGGTAGAGAAGGAAGACGCGCTGTGCATAGAGCTCGTGAGCCAGACGGGGAGCATGCTCGGGGAGTTCATCGCCGGACTCATAAACATATTCAACCCGGAGGCGATAGTGATAGGGGGAAACCTTGCCTCGGTTGAGGCCTGTTATTTCCTGCAGCCCATTGAAACGGCAATAAGGAAGTACGCCCTGCGGCTCATGTGCCAGAACGTACCGGTAATGACCTCCTCGACAGGGAGCGAGGCAGCCGTGCTCGGGGCCTGCCTGATCGCACGGGGGAAATGCTTCGGGAAGCTGTAGCCCCTCCATGGGAGAAACTGCACGCGGAGAAATTGCCCCTTAAATTTTCAAATGTAAATTTTATGGAGTATTTTCGGGAAATTTACAGGAGACAGGCCTGAAAGGCATCCGAAAATTTTATTCTGGACTGGAAATGATAAAGATAAAGAGATTCTATTTCAACGAGTTCCGCGAGTACTGCATTGTGGCAGGGGATGAGACCGGGGAATGCGTGATTGTTGACCCGGGCTGCGGCACGGCGGAGGAAAAGGCGGAACTGTACGGCTACATAGAAAAGGAAGGGCTGAAGCCCGTGAAAATACTTCTGACGCATGCTCATTTCGACCACGTGCTGGGGCTGACGGACTGTACGAGGAAATACGGCATCCCGGCCTGCATGCATCCGGAGGAACGCAGGACGCTGGCGTCTAACGGCATCTTCGCGAAGAACTTCGGGTTCGTGATGCCGGCCGTAGAAGCCGAGTTCACAGACCTGGCCGACGGGGACACGGTCACCTTCGGCAATACTGCCTTCGAGGTGCTCCACACACCGGGACACACTCCTGGCGGGGTATGCTATCTGGACAAGGCAGACAAGGTCCTGTTCAGCGGAGACACCCTCTTTGCAGGCAGCATTGGCAGGACAGACCTCCCGGACGGTGACTACGACATCCTGATGAAGAGCCTCATCAGGCTTATGTGCCTCGACGGGGACATATACGTCATCCCGGGACACGGGCCGGCAACCACTGTCGCGGACGAGCATACGAAGAACCCTTTCCTGCAGCCGTTCAACCTTCCGGCAGATGAAGCTTGAAGGAATGGAAAGCCCCATACGCATAAGATGGCAGAGAAAAAGGAATATATAGAGATACGGGGGGCAAAGGCCCACAATCTCAAGAACATATCGGTGGACATCCCGAGGGATGAATTCGTTGTGATAACCGGGCTGAGCGGCAGCGGGAAGTCCTCCCTTGCCTTCGACACCATCTACGCCGAAGGCCAGAGACGCTATATGGACACCCTCTCCACGTACGCGAAGCAGTTCATGGGCATACTCGGGAAACCGGAAGTGGAGAGCATAACCGGGCTCAGCCCGATAATCGCGATAGAGCAGAAGACCACAGGGAACAACCCGAGGTCCACGGTGGGGACAATTACCGAGATCTACGACTTCCTCCGCCTCCTCTACGCGAGGGCCTCGAAAGCCTATTCCCCGGCCACGGGCAAGGAAATGGCAAGGTACACCGACGAACAGATAGTGTCCCTGATAATGGAGAACTACCGCGGCAGGAAATGCATCCTCCTCGCCCCGCTCGTCAAGGGAAGGAAGGGGCACTACCGGGAGCTCTTCGACCAGCTGCGCAGACGGGGATACACGCAGGTGAGGATAGATTCGGAGATACAGGAGCTGAACCAGGTGACGGCCCTGGACAGGTACAAGGCCCATTTCATAGAGCTCGTCGTCGACAAGCTGAAGCCGGAGGCAAGTGACGGGAAACGTATCCGGGACTCGGTGATGTCCGCCCTGAACATAGGGAAAGGCTCTCTCGCCGTACTGGACATGGAGACAGCCGCCGTGAGCCATTTCTCCAAGCACCTCGTCTGCCCCGACACAGGGCTCTCCCTCGCGGAGCCTGCCCCTCACTCCTTCTCCTTCAATTCGCCCCAGGGCTACTGCCCGCACTGCAAGGGGCTCGGGATGATTGTGGACATAAACATCGGCAGCATAATCCCGGACACCTCGGTGTCGATAGCCGACGGCGGCATTGTACCGCTGGGCAAGGTCCGGGAGACGAAGAAGTTCGACATAATAAGGTCCATAGCCAGAAAATACAACTTTTCCATATATTCACCGATAGACGAGATACCTGAAGAGGCCGTCACCCTGATCATATACGGCTCGGACGAGCTTTTCAGGGTCGGGGAAGGGGCCTCCTCCGAAATGGTGTCCTTCCCCGGCATAACCGGTAACATCACCGAAAAGATAGTATGCCCGGTGTGCCACGGGACAAGGCTCAACCAGGACACGCAGTATTTCAAGATTGACGGCAAGACCATATCGGAGGTCTCGGCCATGGAGATTTCACACCTGAAGGACTGGGTGGACTCCCTCGACGGCAAGCTGGGGCAAAGGGAAAGGCTCATAGCCCGGGACATACTCAAGGAACTGAAAGACAGGATATCCTTCCTGATGGACGTCGGCCTCG
>JADIMQ010000080.1 GCA_017694655.1 Candidatus Cryptobacteroides merdigallinarum | reverse complement strand
AGGGTATTGCGGAAATCCGGGGTATGTTTGAAAGAAAAAATGGACAGGATCGGATATTACCTTTCAAGCATAGCTGACCTCGCCCTGCCCCGCACCTGCATGGTCTGCGGGAGACAGCTCGGAGTCATGGAAAAATACCTCTGCATATACTGTTCGGCCGACTTTCCCTTCACCCGCTTCTGGCTCTCGTCCCGCAATGAAATGTCGGACAGGCTCAATGCCCTCATATCCAGGGATATGGAAGACAGCTACAGGCCGACGGCCTATGAACGCTACTCCTGTGCTTCCGCCCTTTTCTTCTACCATTCCGGGGCCGGATACAAGGAAATCCCGCGGCAGCTCAAATACGGGAAACGGCTTGATGCCGGGAGGTATTTCGCAAGGCTGCTTGCAGAGCGGATATTCTCCTCGGAAGTCTTCGGAAATGCGGACCTTGTGGTGCCGGTCCCCCTGCACTGCAGGCGCAGGAGGGAGAGAGGGTACAACCAGGCGGAAATAATAGCGAGGGAACTCTCCGCCGAAGGGGGATGCCGGATGCAGGCGGACCTGCTTGTCCGGAGGAGATACACCGGGTCCCAGACGAGACTGCATGCGGACGCCAGGAAAGCCAATGTCCGGGGCGTATTCATCGTGGCCGCCGACGTGGCCTCGAGACATTCCCCTTCGCATATCCTGCTCGTGGACGATGTATTCACTACCGGGGCCACGATATGCGCCTGCCATCACGCTCTCCGCGGATTCTACGGCCCCTCCCTGCGCATCAGTGCCGTAACCCTCGGCTTTGTAGGTGGCTGAACAGGCTGTGCCGTCGCGGTACAGGACAGGGCGAAGGCCTGCTGCCTGGTGCAAAGGCTGGCCTATGTCGATTATTATGACCTGATTTGAAAATATCATGAGAAAACTGAAAACCGCATACCCGTTCCCGGCTGTCCTCCTGGCCGCCACCCTTGTCTCCTGCAGCATGGACTGGGGAGCCCGTACATCCCGCCCTATGCTCCCTGACGTCCCGGACCAGGCCGGGCAGCCCGGCACTCTGCCCTCGTCCATGGTCCTGGAATATTATGTCGCCGGAGTGGAGTACCCTCCCGGCTACGACTGGGTACGGGACCCGCAGTACGGGACGGTGGACTGCACCATGTTCCTTATGAAAGACGGGGAGAGGATACTGGAATTCGGGGTAGGGTACGGATACGGGGTGTCCCCGGATGCCGACATGTCGAGGTGTATAGGAGGCCACATCTATACGGATTACTCCACTTCAGGCGAGACAGTCATCAGGAAGGACGGGCAGGAGCTGTTCAGATACCCCGGACGTGAGATGCTGGAAGGCTTCATCCTCCAGGACAGCACTGTCATCTATACCCTCGGCGTCCCACGGGAAGGGGACGGATGGGCCTTCAGGAAGAACGGTTCCATGGTATGTTCATCCGATGCCGGCCTTCCGGTAACAGGCCTGTATATGGACGGGGATGTGCCGGTCTTCGGATACAAGGTCCCGGAAAACGACTTCCATGGCCGGAGTGAGGCCTTCTTCATAGTCAGGGACGGTGTGCCGCGGGAAGTGCCCTCCGAAGGGAAGGAGATTGTGGACTTCCTTCAGCATGGGGGAGTCCTCCATGTCCTGTACCTGGACCAGGACGGGAAGGCCTGCCTGTCTTCAGGGGACGTGGCCGGGGAGCTCGCCCTGCCGGAAGGTGCTCTCCTGCATTCCCTGGACGGGCTGCAGACGGACAGTCTCGCAGTCTACACCTTCGGAGAGATAGAGACTGCGGACGGTGAGATAAGGAATGTGCTGTGGAAAGGGATGGAAATACGTGAGATTTTCGACGCTGAAGTCTCTGTGACCGCCTGCTATCCGGACGGGGACAGGCTCGGCGCAACAGGACACAGGCGGGATGGGTGGGCCTCTCCGGTGTACTTCCTTGACGGGGAATACACCTTCCTGGAGCCTGGCTACGGATTCGTATCCGGGAGCTTCGCTGATTTCTCCGGCGGGCATTTCTGCCTGCTTCTCCTCCCGGAGGAAAGCGGAAGGCCCCCTGTCTATGTCGTGGACGGGAAGACCTTTGTTGTCGATATAAACGGCTATCTGTTTTCTATAGGACGCCTGTGGACGGAGAGTCCCAGCTGATTGTCCTGGACTGGTCCGCATTGACCCGTATGTGGACCTTCAGGGTCTCTTCCGGAAGCAGGCTCTCTATATTCTCCGGCCATTCTATCAGGCAGAGGCAGCCGCTGTCCATATAGTCGTAGAAGCCTATGTCGAGGGCTTCCGCCACATTGTTTACCCTGTAGAAGTCAAAGTGATATACCGGCTCCCCGTCCCGGGTGAGGTACTCGTTCACTATGGTAAAGGTAGGGGAACATACCGTATCTTCCACTCCTAACCTGTGGCATACGGCTGTCGTGAACGTGGTTTTCCCGGCTCCCATCGGCGCAAAGAAAGCCACTATCCTGCTGTCCCCGATCTTTTCGAGAAATTCTCCGGCCGCCCTGTCGAGCCCGCCGAGGTCCTGTATGTTGATTTCGTTGTGCATCTTCCGGTTTTTGCCCGAAAAATAGGGATAATCGGAGAAAAATCAAATCATCAGGTCCTTTTTGTCGAGCAGCCGGTATCTCGAGGCCTCCGAAATGTGTTCCAGCCCTATCTCCTCCTCCCCGGCAAGGTCGGCTATGGTCCGGGCCACCTTCAGTATCCGGCTGTATGCCCTCGCGGACAGACCATCCGTCCCTACCAGTCTTTCAAGGAAGGCTGTGCACTCCTTTCCCGGACGGCAGTACCGTTCCGCCAGCCGTCCGGACATCTCCGCATTGGTGTGTATGCCTTCGCCACGGAACCTTGCATCCTGTATCTCCCTGGCCCGCAGGACGCGTGCCGCCACATCCGCGGAAGACTCCTCCTTTTCCCGCCCTATGAGTTTCGACGCTTCCACGGGGTTGAGCCACAGGTGGATGTCTATCCTGTCCATTATAGGACCGGACAGCCTGGACAGGTAGGACGCCCTTTTCCCCGGGGTGCAGGTGCACCTGTCCCCGTCCCCGTAATATCCGCACGGGCAGGGGTTCGTCGCGGCTATCAGCATGAAGGAGGCCGGGTATTCCACCTTGTTCTTCAGCCTGGATATGGTGACGCTCCTGTCTTCCATCGGGGCCCTCAGCGCCTCTGTCACTTTCTTCGGGGCTTCACAGAATTCGTCGATGAACAGGACCCCGTTGTGCGCCAGGGAGATTTCTCCCGGCATTATGCAGTCAGAACCTCCCCCTATGATAGCTGATATGGAGGAACTGTAGTGTGGGGCCCGGAATGGCCTCCTGCGTATGAGCCCGCGTCCGGAGCCGCCCTTGCCTGCCACGGAGTAGATCTTGCTCGTCTCCATCGCTTCTTCTGCACTCATCGGCGGCAATATTGCCGCGGTGGCCTTGGCAAGAGAGCTCTTCCCGGAGCCCGGAGGACCTATCAGAAGCACGTTATGTCCGCCGGCCGCCGCGATTTCCATCCCCCTTTTCGCCCCGTCCTGCCCGAATATGTCCGCGAAATCCATGGTCTCGCTCCCGTACCCGGCACTGCGTTCCTCCGCCTCCTCCATGCCAGGCTCCCACAGGGTCCTGAAGGAGGAGCAGTCCTCCTTCCCGGACAGTATCCTTATCACGTCCCCGAGCTTCTGTACCCCGAATATCGTGCATCCCCCGAATTCGGCCGCTTCCCTGGCCGAGCCTTCCGGAAGTATGCACCCCTCGTAGCCTCTGTCCCTCGCCAGCTCCACTATAGGCAGGGCCCCGGGGATTTCCCTGACCGAAGCGTCGAGCCCGAGTTCCCCCATTATGAGGTACCTGCCGAGCCCGGGCAGTTCCATCTGTCCGGAGGCGGCGATTATCCCGAGTGCAATCGGGAGGTCGTATCCGCTTCCTTTCTTGTGCATGTCGGCAGGAGCAAGGTTAATGACTATCTTTTTCCCGGGTATCTTGAACCCCACCGCCTGCAGTGCCGTTATGGTCCTGAGCAGGCTTTCCCTTACGGCGGCATCGGCAAGTCCGACAAGGTGTATCCCTATGCCGGCGGAGATGTTTACCTCCACATTCACAGGCAGGGCCTTTATCCCCGCACATTTCGCGCTTTGTACAGTAGTGAGCATTTTTTACCGTCAAATGTCGCGGATAGGGATGAGAACGGCTTTAAGAAAAAGAAAAATTTCTTATAAAAAAAGAAAATTATGCCGTATTTTTGGAAAGACTTTTTCCGGAAAAGATATGTTGCGAGAATTTTTCATAGAGACCGGCAGGTATTTCCTTTTTCTCAGGATGGTGTTCAAGAAGCCTGAAAAATGGAAAATCTTCTGGAAACAGTTCTTTCTCGAGGCGGACAAGCTGGTGGTCTCGTCTGTCGTGCTTGTCACGGTCATCTCCATATTCATAGGAGGAGTGCTCGTGATACAGACAGCCTCCAACATGAACAACCCTTTCCTTGACAGGATGCTGGTCGGGTATATGGTCAGGGAGACCCTGATACTCGAGTTCTGCTCCACCATGGTGGCCCTTATCCTCGCCGGGAAGATAGGCTCCAACATAGCTTCGGAGCTCGGCAGCATGCGCATCACTGACCAGATAGATGCCATAGAGATGGCCGGTGTCAACTCCGCGTCCTACCTTGTGCTGCCGAAGATTCTGTCCGTGACTCTCCTCAGCCCCCTCCTCGTCCTGCTCAGCTTTTGCCTCGGGCTCCTCGGCGGCTGGCTTGTCGTCTACGCCACATCCATCATACCCCTGGCCAAGTACGTCACTGGCCTGAAATACGCGTTCACGGAGTTCTATGTCTTCTACAGCTGCTTCAAGATGTCCTTCTTCTGCTTCCTGATATCATCCATATCGGCCTTCAAGGGCTATTATGCCGGAGGCGGGACCCTCGGCGTGGGGCGGGCCAGCACGAAATCAATAGTGATATCGTGCATACTCATACTTTTGTTTGACCTGATAATCACCCAGTTGATGCTTTACTGAAAAGGTATGATCAGAATAGAACATCTTTACAAGAGCTTCGGTGAAGCCCATGTCCTGAAGGATATTTCCATAGAGTACAGGCAGGGGCTCTGCAACATGATAATAGGTGCCAGCGGCTCCGGCAAGACAGTGCTCCTGAAGATACTCATCGGCCTTATGCAGCAGGACAGCGGTACGGTCACGTTCAACGGCAGGGACATCTCGCAGCTCCCCTACGCCGAGAAGAAGCGTTTCAGGCAGAATATAGGCGTGCTTTTCCAGAACAGCGCCCTGTTCGATTTCGCTACTGTGATAGAGAACGTGATGTTCCCCATGGACTTCTTCACGGACTGGTCCAGGAGGGAGAAGATAGAACGTGCGCGCTACTGCCTGGAGAGGGTCAATGTCCTCGGGAACGACCGGAAATATCCCGGAGAACTGAGCGGCGGTATGCAGAAGAGGGTAGGTATAGCGCGCGCCATCGCCCTGAACCCGAAATACCTTATCTGTGACGAGCCGAATTCAGGCCTTGACCCCGAGACCTCCATCCTGATAGACCAGCTCATACATGGTCTCACGAAGGAGTTCGGCATGACGACCGTCATCAACACCCATGACATGAATTCCATCCTCGAAATAGGGGACAACATAGGTTTCCTCCACCAGGGAAAGATGCTGTGGCAGGGAACGCGCCACAATATCTTTGATACGGATTGCCAGGAACTCCGGAAATTCGTCTGTGCGAACTCCCTCGCCAGGAACATAATGAACCGGGAAGCCTGAAGTCCCCGACATCATCGGGCAGCTCCCGGGCCTAAAGGTGCACCCTGAACCCGAGCTCAAGCCCGAACATCAGCGGCTGGGACGTCCTTATGCTCCGTGGCTGTCTCGAATCCGGGAAATAATACCGCAGGCTCGGGTCTATGTATATGCCGAATGTGTCCGCTATTATGAATTCCATGCCGAGCCCGGCATTGACGGAGAACTGCATCCCTTCCACCTTTTCCCGGTGGTTGATGTCGAATCCATCTGCTTTCATCAGGTACCTGTCCGAAACGCATTTCTCCGCTGTGCCTCCGGCATAGGCGTAGAAATCTATAATGTTGCTCCGGAGTATGCTGAAATAGACATTTACCGGGATGCCGATGTAGTCCTGCCTGTTCCTTATGTCGGAGAAGTAGTTCTCGGTGTACGAGCCGTCTTCCTGCACGTCGAAGAATGTCCCGGCGAAACTCCTTCCCAGGAGGGAATAGTTTACCCCGGCGCTGACTGCCCATCTCTTGGCGAAATCTATCTTGACTCCAACCCCGAAGGAAACAGGGACGGAGTAGGACGATTCGCTTGCCTCGCTTATCCTGTCCTCTGTAAGTTCAGTCTTTCCCGGCCTGTAGGACGGCAGGGCGGCATCCATGGATACCGATGAGTTAGTGTTGCTTATGGCATTTCCAGAGAGGGTCAGGGATGTCCGTACCGTATGGGCCCCGCGACTTTCCTCTTCCTGGAGCATCCGCTCCCAGCGGGCTGCATCGTCCGGGTCCGGATTTTCTTCCGTCCCGGCTGCCTTGTCCATGTCTTCCTGGCCTGACTGTCCGGCTTCCTCTTTCCCTGTGCTGCCGGAGTCATCCATGGAGTCGTCCCCGGTCCTGTATTCCTGCGCATCGGCCAACAGCCCGGTCGCGGCGGACCTGACGGCTTCCCCTGCCGTAATCCCGGAGGCCTTGTCCTCTACAGACGGCTCCGTGGCCTGCTCCAGGGAACCCGGCGCGGCTTCCTCCCCGGCGCTTTCCTCCGTCTTTTCCGGGACAACGATATTTATCTCTTCCTCCGTGCCGGATTCGGCCAGCCTGTCATAGCTGCCCTGTGGGGCAGTCCTGTCGAAGGTCCCGGAGAGGAACATTATTGCCGCCACTGCAGCGGCTGCCGCGAAGCCTGCCGCCAGTTTTGTCCATAACGGAAGGACTACGGTCTTCCCGCTGTCCTCCTGCACTGCAGGGAGACGGCGCTCTATCCCGGCCCACACCTTTTCCGGAACTTCTTCCGTGGCGTCGCCGAGGATTGACCGTATCTGAAAATCGAAGCTATTTTCGTTTTCCCCTTTCATCCGCATTCGCTTTTATCTTGTTCTGCAGCCATATCCTCGCTCTGCTGAGCTGGGTCCGCGAAGTGGTCTCGGTGATGCCGAGAATCTCCGCTATCTCCTTGTGGGAGTACCCTTCTATGACATACATGTTGAAAACGGTCCTGAACCCGGGAGGCAGCGACGTCACCAGCCGCATTAGTTCCTTGTAGCCGATGTCCTCCATCTGTCCGGCAATGTCGGAGCTGAGGTGCCTCGCGTTCTCGAGCTCATCGCTCATTTTCAGTGCATCCTTTTTCCTGAGATACATCAGGGCAGTGTTGATGAAAATACGTCTTGCCCACCCGTCGAACGAACCCTCTCCCTTGAAGGAGCCGAGCTTGGAATACAACGTGACGAACCCGTCCTGCAGAATGTCCTGTGCAACCTCCCTGTCCCCGACATACCTTATGCATACGGGATACATACGAGGCGCCAGCAGGTCAAACAAGGCCTTCTGAGCACTTCTGTCCCCCTTGATGCACAGTTCTATCGTTTTCTGCTCCGAGGTCCCGTCCACAGTGTCGCTTCCAAAAATTAATCTTTTTTCGTCAACCTGCGCGTACAAGATGCTTCTTCGGGAATGAATGTTGCATTGTATGCGCGGTTTTTTTCAAGGTCCAAAGATAAGAAACACTTTTGAAATAAAGCCGGTCCTCTCTACCATTTTGGCCGGATTGTGCAGGACTATCCTTTTTTTATACTATTTTTGTAAAGATTTGCCCTAACCGGATTGAATTGAAATGAACAAGTATTTTTCTATCATAATGTCCTTTGCCTGCCTGCTGCTCCTCTGTACCGGGGGCCGCGCGCAGGACATGAAGACCAGGCTTGCCGAGAATGACATAATTACGGCGGTCGGCTATTACAATGACAGGAAGTTCGAGGAGGCAGCATCCCTGCTCCGCGAGACCGTCGCCAAAGACCCGCTGAACGACGCGGCTCATTTCTACCTCGGGCTTTCAGAGTTCTGCATGGACAATGTCTCCGGAGCCGAGTCCGAGCTCGAGGAAGCCGTCCGGCTGGACTCCGCCAACTTCTGGTACCGCTACCGCCTCGCCATGATCTATTCTGCCACCGGCAAGGAGGAGCTTACCCTGAAGATGTTCGAGGACCTGACAGAGGATTTCCCCGACAAGTACGACCTTTACTATACAATGGCCGAGCTCTACAGGAAGCAGGGACGGCTGGAAGATGCCCTGGAAACTCTGGTGCAGATAGAGAATGTCTTCGGCAGCAGTGACATGACGGCCATAGCCAGGTTCGACATCCTGCGCGAACTCGGCAGGGAGGAGGAGGGCTACAGCTATCTCGAGGAGTTCAACCGGAAATATTCCTCGGTCCAGGTGCTTTCCCTCCTCGGCGACAGGCAGCTGTCCATGTACAACGACTCCCTGGCCCTCGTCCTTTACACGGAGGCCCTCGACATAGACCCGTCCTTTGCCCCTGCCCTGCTCGGGAAGGCCGAGACATACAGGATAACGAGGAAATACGACAACTATTTCTCGACACTTTATGACTTCGTGGGCAACGACAATGTTTCCGTCGAAGGCAAATGCGGATACATCACCGCCCTTGTACGCTCTGCCGACAAGATGTTCATGAAGAGTTTCGGCAGCCAGATGGATTCCCTGGTGAACCTCTGCTCGGAAAAGTACCCGAGGGACTCGTCGGTGAACTATATGGCCGGGATATATTATTATGCGAAGGGGGACAACGCGAATGCGGTGGACAGGTTCCGGGCCAACGCCGAGAACTGGCCAGGCAGCCTTTCCGCAGCGGCTTCATACATAGAGATGCTCATGTATACCAGGGACTGGAAGGCACTCGTGTCCGAGTCCCGGAAAGCTGCTGCCAGGTTCCCTTCCGAGCCCGCGTTCTGGGAATATGCAAGCCTCGGGGAATATAACCTGGGCAACTACGGCAATGTGATAGACATCTGCGGCAAGGTCCTGGAACTCGCTCCGCAAGACAGTTCCGCCGTGCTTAACGCCTATACCACCATGGGGGACATGTATTATAAGATAGGGGAAAAGAAAAAGGCGTTCAAGGCATACGACAAGGCCCTGCTTGTGAATCCGGACTATCTTCCCGTGCTTAACAACTACGCCTACTTCCTCAGCGTTGAGAACAAGAAGCTGAAGAAGGCGTACCAGATGAGCAAGAAGACCGTGGAGGCCGAGCCGGACAACTCCACCTACCTCGACACTTTCGGCTGGATACTGTACCTGCAGGGCAAGGCCCTGGAAGCAAAGCCGTACTTGAAGAATGCGGTGCTGCTCTACGGGGGCAAGGAAAGCCCTGTCGTCCTCGACCACTATGCAGAGGTGCTTTTCGCCCTGAAGGAGTACGCCCTGGCCTTCCTCTACTGGGACAATGCCAAATCGAAGAACAACGGCGAGATACCGGACCTCGACAGCCGGATAAGCGAGCGCAAGAATGAGATGGAGAAGGAAGACAGATGAAGATACGCGGAGCCATAATACTCACTCTCGCCCTCCTGTCCTGCCTGGGTTTCCGGACGGCAGCCCAGGATACCCGGGTCTATGAGGAAAAGAAGGCGGCACTCGAAAAGGAAATAGAGATGCTCGACAGGCAGCTGTCCGACAACGAGTCGAGAAGCCGCAGCGAGCTCTCCAGGCTGACCCTGGTCCGGGCCAAGATCTCCGGCAGGAAGTCCCTCATAAGCGAGAGCGACAGGCAGATAAGGCGTTATTCCGACGACATATACCTGACCCAAAGGCAGATAAACCGGCTCAATGCCAGGCTGGACACATTGTCCGCCTATTACGAGAGGCTTATCCGGAACGCGTACAAGAACCGGGACGCGCGCCTCTGGTACATGTATATCCTTGCCAGCGACGATCTCGGGCAGGCATTCCGCCGCTACAGTTATTTCAAGAACCTTTCATCGGAGACCAGGGCCCAGGCCGACAAGATAAGGAGCGCGAAAACCGAGCTCGAGGAGCAGAAGACAAGGCTGCGCAATCTCAAGATAGAGGCGGAGAAGGTGAGGGAGGCAAGACAGGCCGAGCTTGTATCCCTGCAGAAGGAGGAGGCGGAGGCCAGTGACATCATATCCGGGCTGAAGCGCAACAGGAGCAGGTACGAGAAGGAGCTTGCCGCGAAGAAACGCCAGGTGGAAGCCCTGGACAAGGAGATAGAGAGGATAATCAAGGAGGCGATGTCCGCTTCGGAGAAAACGGGCGGAAAGACCGTGGAGATAGACTACAGTCTGTCAGGGGAATTTTCCAGGAACAAGGGCAAGCTCCCGTGGCCGGTGCAGGGCGTGGTCGTGGACCGTTTCGGGCAGCATTACCATCCGGTATTCACCAATGTCAAGCTGCCGTTCAACAACGGTATATCCATAGCCGTCGCCAAGGGGTCCGAGATACGGGCCGTGTTCGACGGGGTAGTGAAGCAGATAGTGGTGATGCCGGGGTACAACCAGTGTGTCCTTGTGCAGCACGGGAATTATTTCTCCTTCTACTGCAAGCTGAAGTCTACGGTGGTGAAGGCCGGTGACAAGGTCCGGACCGGGCAGAAGATAGGGACGGTGGACACTATCAGCGGGGAGACCCAGCTCCACTTCCAGATATGGGACGGGACCAAGCCTCAGAACCCGGAATCCTGGCTGCGGTAGCTACGGCATCCGGTCCCGCCCATGCGGCATACAATGGAAAGATTCCATACATTATATTAACGACGGATAAGATTTTATGAAGAAGACCGTATTTCTTACCGGAGCCACCGGCAACATGGGCTGGGCAGGTTTCCAGGAGCTACTGAAAAAAAAGGATAGGTTCAACATAAGGCTGATAGCCCGTCCGGGCAGGAAGAACAGGAAAAAGCTGGCCCCGTATCTGCACGACCCTGCGGTGACGGTGGTCTGGGGGGACCTGACGAATTACCAGGATGTCCTGGCCGGGGTCACGGGGGCGGATTACGTGCTCCATGTCGGGGGAATGGTATCCCCGGCTGCGGACTACTATCCGGAAAAGACCCTCAAGACAAATGTCGGGGCGGCCAGGAACATAGTCAAGGCTGTGCTTGCCCAGCCTGAGCCGGAGAAGGTGAAGGTCGTCTACATAGGTTCCGTGGCCCAGTGCGGGGACCGTATGCCTCCGCTTCACTGGGGCGAGGCCGGGGAGCCGGTCTATGCGAGCCTCTATGACAAGTATTCAGTCTCGAAATGCATCGCCGAACGGGTCATAGCAGATTCCGGCATCAGGTGGTGGGTGTCCCTGAGGCAGACCGGCATACTGTACCCCGGTATCTTCAGGCAGCTGCACCCCACGGCCTTCCATGTCCCTGTGAGCGGAGTCCTGGAATGGGCTACCATCGAGGACTCCGGGCGTCTCCTTGCCAATGTGGTGGAGGACTGGGTGCCTGACGAGTTCTGGAACCGTTTCTACAATATCAGCAGCGGGGAGCAGTACCGCCTGGTGAACTACGACTTCGAGACCCGCCTGCTGCGGCCGCTCGGTATAAGGAGCATAGAGAAGGTCTTCGAACCGAACTGGTTCGCGACCAGGAATTTCCACGGAATGTGGTACAAGGATGCCGATGTCCTGGAAAATTACCTCCATTTCCGGGAAGGTCTCCCGGTAGATGACTATTTCCGCCGCCTCGCGTCCCGCCTGCCGTGGTACTATTCTCTTTGCCGGATTGTCCCGACAGCCCTTATAAAGGCTTTCCTGAAGCCCCTTACGAACGACAGGATACTCGGGACCAGGTACTGGGCCATCCATGACGGGGAGAAGCTGGCGGCATATTACGGTTCTCGTGAGGAATATGAAAAGATACGCTCCTGGGACGATGTCCGTCCTCCCCACCTGGAGACCGATCTCGGGAAGGCAAGGGCTGCAGGCCAGGTCACCGACCTTCCGAAAGGCTATGACGACAGCAAGTCCATATACGGGCTTTCTGAAAAGGAGATATCCGATGCCGCCGCCTTCAGGGGCGGGAAATTCCTCGGCCCGGCAGGGGATCTAGGGAAAAGGGGAGCCTTGTTCGAGTGGGAGTGCGAGAACGGGCACCGGTTCTCTTCCTCCCTGGAATATATCCTCCTCGGCGGAGGCTGGTGCCCGGAGTGCGGCTATGACAAGGTCTACGGCACGACCTCTCCGCGGAACCGCTTCATCTCAGCGGTATTGTCTCCACAGTCCCGGGAATGACTTCCTTTGCCGGGTCCCCGTGCAGATAGATTATCCTCTGGTTGGCGCTGCCACGGAAAAGGAGTTCAGTGTCCCTCTGCGCCTGGATGAAGGGACCGTCCACCAGCACATCGAGGTACGGGAGTATCTGGGACAGCCTGCTGTCCTTCAGGATATGCTCGTAGGTAAAGCCGGTATAGCACCAGATGGTCTTTCCGGTCTCCTCCTTTATCCTTCTGGCCAGTTCAGTGAATCCCTCCACCTGGTAGAGCGGGTCGCCTCCGGAGAAGGTAACGTTGCAGAACTCATCGGCCTTTATCACCTCCAGGAGCTCGTCCACGGAAACGTCGTGGCCGTTGTTTATGTCCCAGGACTGCGGGTTGTGGCATCCCGGGCAGTGATGCGGACATCCTGCACAATAGATTGAAGTACGGAGACCAGGGCCGTCGGCCATGGTCTCCTCCAGTACATCGAGAATCTTGATATTCATTCCTTCGCAAATGTGTTTCTTTCCCGGTCTGCCCTCTCCCCGTTACTTGTGGACGACGCGGTCCTTCAGCTCGGCAAGCTTGGCACTGTTCCACCTGCCTGTCGTACCCACAAGGTATCCGGTTATCCTCTGCAGCTTGTCGATGTTGTGGCTGTGGCATTTCGGGCACTCCTCGAGATCCGCGTCGGCATTCTCGAACCCGCATTCCATGCAGCGGTTCCTGTTGTGGTTTACGGAGCCGTAGCCCATGTTGTACTTGTCCATGAGGTCCACGATAGCCATTATGGCCTCCGGGTTGTGGGTGGCGTCCCCGTCTATCTCCACGTAGAAGATGTGGCCTCCGCCGGTAAGCGCATGGTAAGGTGCCTCCACTTCCGCCTTGTGCTTAGGCGTGCAGTGGTAATACACAGGGACATGGTTGGAGTTCGTGTAGTATTCCTTGTCGGTGATGCCCGGTATAATGCCGAACTTCTTCTTGTCCATCTTCGTGAACCTGCCCGCGAGGCCTTCGGCCGGTGTAGCCAGCACGCTGAAGTTGTGCTGGTAGATCTCGGAGAACTCGTTTACCTTGTCCCTCATGTAGGACACTATCCTGAGCCCGAGCGCCTGTGCTTCTTCAGACTCCCCGTGATGCTTCCCTGTCAGGGCTATGAGGGCCTCGGCAAGGCCTATAAAGCCGATCCCGAGGGTGCCCTGGTTGATTACAGATTCTATGGTGTCGTCTTCCTTCAGGTTCTCGCTCCCTATCCAGAGCGCACCCATGAGCAGAGGGAACTGCTTCTTCATCGCGGTCTTCTGGAAGTCGAATCTCTCGCAGAGCTGCTTCGCGGTTATGTTCAGGGCCCAGTCGAGCTTCTCGAAGAACATCTGTATCCTCTTGTTCTGGTCCGGTTCGGACATGCACTCGATGGCAAGCCTTACAATATTTACGGTAGTGAACGAGAGGTTTCCGCGGGCTATGGATGTCTTCGGCCCGAAACGGTTCTCGAAGACCCTTGTGCGGCATCCCATCGTAGCCACTTCGTAGTTGTACCTTTCAGGGTCGTCGGCCCTCCAGAGCTCGTGCTGGTTGAAAGTAGCGTCGAGGTTCAGGAAGTTAGGGAAGAAACGCCTTGCGGATACCTTGCAGGCGAATTTGTACAGGTCGTAGTTCCTGTCCTCCGGCAGGTAGCTCACGCCCCTCTTCTTCTTCCAGATCTGTATCGGGAAAATGGCCGTGGAGCCGTTGCCCACACCCTCGTAGGTCGTGTTCAGGATTTCCCTTATGACGCACCTTCCCTCTGCAGAGGTGTCCGTACCGTAGTTTATGGAGCTGAACACCACCTGGTTGCCTCCCCTGGAGTGTATGGAGTTCATGTTGTGCACGAAGGCTTCCATGGACTGGTGCACCCGGCTCACAGTCATGTTCACGGCATGCTGGAGCACTCTCTCGTCTCCCTGTGTGCCGAGAAGGTCCCTCTTTATGTAGTCGTCAAGCTGCACGTCCTTCAGATGGCTGAAGTCCTTGCCGAGCATGTCCCCGATCTTGTCCAGCTCCTCGTGGAAGGTCTTCCTTACGAACGGGGCCATGTAGAAGTCGAAGGCAGGGATGGCCTGTCCCCCGTGCATCTCGTTCTGTACGGTCTCCATCGAGATACATCCCAGGATGCTGGCCGTCTCTATCCTCTTGGCCGGACGGGACTCCCCGTGCCCGGCGAAGAAGCCGTTCTTGAGTATCTTGTCCAGAGGGTGCTGGACGCAGGTGAGGCTCTTTGTCGGATAGTAGTCCTTGTCGTGGATATGTATGTACCCGTTCTTTACGGCATCCTTCACATCCTCGGACAGGAGACATTCGTCCACGAAGGACTTGGTGGACTCGGACGCGAACTTCATCATCATCCCGGCAGGGGTGTCCGCATTCATGTTTGCGTTCTCCCTGGTGACATCGGTGGCCTGGGCCTCGATTATCTCCTTGAATATCTCGCGAGACTTGGCTTTCCTGGCGAGGTTCCTCTGGTTACGGTACGCGATGTATTTCTTCGCTACCTCCTTGCGCGGGCTGTTCATCAGCTCCATCTCCACATGGTCCTGGATGTCCTCCACGCTCATGCTTTCTGTCTCAATCTTGGCTATCGCCGCAGCAATCTCCGCGGCCAGCACAATGTCTTCGCCCTGCTCCGTGACATCCATCGCCTTCAGCACCGCATCCACGATTTTCCGCTTGTCAAAGTCGACAATCCTCCCGTCACGCTTTATTACAAATTTTACCATAATCAGAGATATTATTCAGTTATATTGAGAAAAAGAAAATAAGTCCGGGTCATCGCCTCGGATAACCGGAAGCAAATATAGCCCAATTATCCGTACGATGTCGGACAACCTCCGGAAAAAGTTATCCACAATAAGAAAAAACTCCTGTTAACTTGCTGGTTAACAAGAGTCTATAAAAGAATCAAATTAGAAATTTTCAAAATTGAATAACACTTCTGTTTCGTTGCCTATCCCACAACCCAGACCAGTACGTGCCTGTCGAAAAAGACATATCCGAGCTCGAATTCCTCCTCGTGCCCGTCCTTGTGGGTGAAGGTCGCCTCGAGCTCCCCCTTGCCTTTCAGGGTGAATTTCTCGACCTCTATCTGCTCCGCGAAGTCCACCCTGTTCTGGGACATCCTCTTGTATATGGCCTCCTTCGCGCACCAGTAGATGGCGAGCTGCTCGTTCTTCTGGTCGTCGTCCAGGTCCTCTATCTCCTCCTCCGAAAGGGCCTTCTGCTCCACCGCCGAGAAGTCCCGGTCGAGAGACTCTATGTCTATGCCGAGGTCGTCTTCCTGGTGGGTGATGACGGCGACGTATTTGTCGGAGTGGGTGATGCTGATGTTGGTGATGCAGTTCTCGAGGAAGGGCTTGCCGTTGTCGTGGTGCCCCAGGTAAACCTTCTCCTCGAACATCTCGTTCAGGAGCGCCCGTACCGCAAGTTTCTGTTTGCGCAGGCTCCCGTTCCGGATCAGGGATATCTCCTCCATCTCGTCAGTCGGCACGGAGCTCATGTCTATAAGCTCCTGTTCGGTCTCCGTAATCTGCCAAACTCCGATTTCAGCTTTGTTTTCAAGGGTTTTCCTTAAATATAGTCCCATTTTATCTAAAAACGTCTTTAACCTGTTGTGTGAAATTCAATTATATATTATAGAGGAGGAGAGCTATGATGCCGTCTCCCCGGTCATGCCGATGTATAGGAAGCCTGTATGTGCCGAATAGGCGCATACGAAACGGCCTCCGTTTCCCGAGTCGGGAACGGAAGATTCGCCGAGTATCATGAAAATGCAGTTCGCCAGCGGATCGTCAGACATCGCGTCCGCTTCGATATTCGAAGTCTTTGCTATTGGACTGGGAGGTTCCACGTGTTCTTCCTGTTTTTAGTTTTGATCTGCGCCGCCGCACCTGTTCCGGGGGCTGCGCGAATTCCGGACTGCAAATATAGGCATTTTTTCGATACCTCGGCAGTTCCGGCCCCAAAATTCTTGCAGATGGCAGGACCTGTCCTTTCTGCCGCCGCGGCATTGCCGGAAACCCGGCGGGTTTTACTCCTTTTG